>NZ_RCSQ01000044.1:0-54250 GCF_004103255.1 Pseudoalteromonas sp. PS5 | reverse complement strand
TCCCGAGCTGGGGTTAATTAAGCAAATTGGTATTAAGCTGACTTTTCCGCTAGCAATTCCTGGCGTACGAGTTCAGCCCCAGCGCTCAATGCTGCTAGCTTACCTCTTGCGACTTCCCGAGATAGCGGTGCCATGCCACAGTTTGTACAAGGGTATAGTTTGTCAGCATCAACAAACTCAAGTGCTTTTCTCAGTGTGGCGGCAACTTCTTCTGGCGTTTCAATGGTGTTGGTTGCAACATCAATGGCACCAACCATTACTTTCTTCCCACGGATCAAGGCTAACAAATCGATGGGGACATGAGAGTTATGGCACTCCAATGAAATGATGTCGATATTAGATTTTTGTAGTTTTGGAAATGCTTCTTCGTACTGGCGCCACTCTGAGCCTAACGTCTTTTTCCAATCCGTATTGGCTTTGATCCCATAGCCATAGCAAATATGAACGGCAGTCTCACACTGTAATCCCTCTATTGCTCGCTCTAATGCTGCAATTCCCCAGTCGTTAACCTCGTCAAAAAACACATTGAATGCAGGCTCATCGAATTGAATAATATCAACCCCTGTGGCTTCAAGCTCTTTGGCTTCTTGGTTTAAAATTTTGGCAAATTCCCATGCAAGCTTTTCACGACTTTGATAATGCGCATCGTACAAAGTATCTACCATTGTCATCGGCCCAGGTAATGCCCATTTTATAGGCTTATCGGTTTGACTACGTAACAGCTTTGCGTCTTCGACAAAAACTGGCTTTTGACGGGTTACGGGTCCTACCACCGTTGGGACACTAGCATCGTAGCGGTCACGAATCTTTACGGTTTGACGATGCTCAAAATCTACACCACTTAGATGCTCTATAAAGGTGGTCACAAAATGTTGGCGGGTTTGCTCGCCATCACTCACAATATCAATGCCTGCAAGCTGCTGTTCTTGCAAAGCAATACGTAACGCATCGTGCTTGCCGTCAATCAGTTCGTCACCGGCTAATTTCCAAGGCGACCATAGTGTCTCTGGTTGAGCAAGCCAAGCAGGCTTGGGTAGGCTCCCCGCTGTGGAGGTCGGTAGTAATGTTTTCATAGTCAATTTTTCCATTTTCTCGATGAGAATACCAATTATCTTAATTAAGTGACTTAGTTAGCTGTTATAAATAGGAATTTTCAAACGTAGTTAGCGTCAAATTTATTCAGTATTAAGACAACGGGTATTACACAGCGTAATTTGCTGACCACTGCTCAAGTAAGCTTTGGTAAGGTTTGATAAAATATTCCTGCGCAAAGCGACCCTGCTCAATTGCCAGTCGGCTGCGCTCTTCACGGTCATAGACAACTTGGGTAATAGAGTGATCTTGATTTTTTAGGTTTGGCTTATAGTGTTTCCCAGCCACCGCATTGGCGTTATAAATCTCAGGTCGATAGATTTTCTGGAACGTTTCCATGGTACTGATGGTACTGATCAGCTCAAGGTTTGTGTAATCATTTAATAAATCGCCAAAGAAGTAAAAAGCAAATGGGGCAACACTATTTGGTGGCATGAAGTAGCGTACTTGTAGGCCCATCTTTTTAAAGTATTGCTCTGTTAAGGAAGATTCATTTGGGTGATATTCATAGCCAAGTACTGGATGCTGATTTTCTGTACGGTGGTATGTTTTGTTATCAGACACACTCAAGCAAATTACAGGTGGCTTATTAAAATGTGTTTTGTAGCTGTCAGAGTCGACAAAATATTTAAAGAGCTTGCCATGAAGGTCGCCAAAATTATCAGGTATGCTGAACTGAGGGCGATCTTTGTTGTGGTCAAGTAGTAATACACTGAAGTCATAATCGCGCACATAAGAAGAAAAGTTATTGCCAACAATACCTTCAACTCGTTGGTTCGTTTTGTGGTCAATAATATAAGTCTTAAGCACCTCAATCGACGGGAAGGTTTCACCACTGCCCGCAACGTCAATATCAACAGACACAATCTCTAGCTCCACAGAGTAACGGTCGCCAGTTGGATTATCCCACTGTGCAAGTGCGTTAAAGCGGCTATCAATCATTTTTAACGCGTTACGTAAATTTTGCTTACGGCTCTCACCTCTTGCTAAGTTGGCAAAATTAGTCGTGAGTCGTGTGCTGTTAGACGGGTGATAGTTCTCATCTAGGCAAATTTTTTTGATGGTAAAAGTAAACTCGTTATTCATAATCGCTATCCATTGTTTATACGGGCTTGCTCGACGAATAATCTTGACAGCACCTGATTAAGATACAGAGCGTTGCACGAGGTACTGAGACGGTGCCGAGCGTTGAGTGATGTAAAATTTATACGTGGATCAGAGCATGAAGAAAAACGGTTTTATTTCACATAAAACATGAGTCTGATTCATAAGCATGCCCAATTGATGCAATTTTTCCCAAGCGTTACTCATAAATTTGAGCGATTTCACATAAAACCCAATGGGAAATCTAGATGTTTAGATGTCTAAGTGTCTAAGTTGCAATTGACTCATGTAAAACATGAGTAATCTTCAATACTTATCTTCAGTAAAATCACCAATAACAGTGCATCATATTGATATACTCGCCGCACTTAGGGAACAAACCTGAGTGTTACGGTTTAACTAAAAGAGATATAAAAGAGATAAATGGAATGAGTGAGTTACTGTTATTGTTTGTATTTTGCGCTCTGTTAGGAAGTGGAGTGGGATTTTTAGCTGGATTGTTGGGGATTGGTGGCGGATTAGTCATCGTCCCAATATTAAGTGGTATTTTATTGTATTTTGAAGTGCTACCCGCAGAGCAAGTGGTTGTAGCTGCCGTTGCCACTTCGCTGGCTTCTATTCTTTTTACATCGACCTCATCTGCAATTGCGCATCATAAAAATGGTAATGTGCCATGGGGAGTTGCGCCTTGGATAATGGCTGGTGTTGCATTAGGTGCACTGATCAGCGGGTTTTTGGCCGCATTACTACCAGAAAGCGCAGTACGGGCTGTATTTGCGCTGAGCGTGGCACTTATTGCGTTCAAGATGCTGCAAAGTAGTAAAAGCACAAAAGTGCCTGATAGACAGCTTCCAAACAAAGCAATCCTCACCTTACTTACAAGTATCACAGGTGGCTTATCGGCCATGATAGGAATTGGTGGGGGAGCACTGTTGGTACCATTACTCACATATTTTTCTCTTGATATGAAAAAAGCCATTGGCTGCGCCTCGGCGTGTGGCATTGTTATCGCGCTTTTTGGATCTATTGGCTACATTAGCGCGGGAAGTGCCAACTTCACTTTAGCGGATGGCTTTGCTGGGTTTGTGTATTTACCCGCATTGGCAGGCATTGTATGCACCTCTTGGTTTACTGCACCGCTTGGCGCAAAAGCGACTCATCACCTTCCTGTTACGACCATTAAAAAAGTGTTTGCAGTTTTGCTATTGGTCATGGCTTTTAATATGGCACTCAATTATTAGAGCCCGTTGATCTTTTAAGTTTGTTTTTTGCAGCAATTTAATTGGTATTTATACAAGGTGGAGCCTGCGTAGCATAGATGCTCTATGTGACTCAGGCGATAAAGGCGTTGTTCACCTATAAAATCACCAAACCCCACATCCTGTGGGGCGACACAGTAGAAGTGCCAATCAAGCACTGTCTACCGATGGGGTGTCCCACTTCAAAATAGATCACTACATTTTACTGACGTGTTCTATTTTTTAAATGGATCAACTGCTGCTTCAAAATGCTTATTGAGTTTGCCATTACGGCTACTATTAACAAAATTACCCGTAGGAGCTTGATGTATTAACGTAAAGGCGCTCACGGGTGTTTCAAACTTAAAGTTCGCTAAGTTAACCCAAGCAATATGTGGTGTTCGAGCATTACAAAAGTAATATATCTGGCTTCTATGCGCAGCAATGCTTGTCCATAATGTGTTGGATATATTTGGGCTAGCACTACTTA
Organism: Pseudoalteromonas sp. PS5; assembly: GCF_004103255.1. NCBI lineage: Bacteria > Pseudomonadati > Pseudomonadota > Gammaproteobacteria > Alteromonadales > Pseudoalteromonadaceae > Pseudoalteromonas > Pseudoalteromonas sp. PS5. The sequence continues at coordinate 50,326 of NZ_RCSQ01000044.1, read as the reverse complement.
TAAAGTTATAGCCATAGGGTACCGAAGCATTCGCGGCAACCGTTCTTGCTTGCGCGACGGCATCATGCTCATCTTTTGGTGTATCTAAATGGTTGAGATAAAAAGTGGCGCGCTCGAACCGGTCGGTTGAATAAGGGCCGCCGGGGATGGTATGACTTGGGTAGTTGTTCTTTTCACTCCATTGCCATAGCCAATAATCATTAATTTTAAGCTGGGCTGCGTAACTAGGTTCATTGGTGGCAACGCGATATGCGGCGCTATGATAAATGTTAAATAGGCCATCGTTGACTTCAATAATTGCTGAGTCACCGCTGATATCTGAAATTATCAAATGTAATGCGGCTGTTTTTCCTTCGCTATTAGGCACCTCCGCTCCTACAATTTGAATATCTTGCTTGTTAAACGTATCCACAACTTCTTTAACCAGCACAAACTTGTCCAATACGTATTGGAGCCAACGTAACACGCTTAGTTGTTTCTTTTTGCAATCAAGCTTACCGTATGAGGCTCCTGAGTCATACAACACATTTGCGACTAACCCCACCGAGTTCATACCATCTGACGCTGCCCATCCACTGCAATCATCTCCAACCATGGCAACAACACTATCATAAGAAGATGTCCAAGTTAGTGGATTATGATGAGCTTCTATTTTTGCACTAAGTGCTGATATTGGCTCTAGGCCTGACTTTTTGAGCCCTTTTTCAAATACAAATAGACTGGTCGGCAATGTAAACATCCAATCCATGTTTCGAGCAGTAGCTAAGTTGGCACCATCCCAGTTATTAAATACTCGAGTACACATAATGACCTCACAATAATGATAAACAATTTCCGTCCTCATATTAGTACCACCTGCGGGTTTCGCATATTACACAGTGTTACAACGCATTACGGCTACCTTTGGGAGTGAAAAAAGTCGTTTGATTAATCAGGCAGTTTGCTTTTGGCTATTGCTCAACGTGGTGTGCACAGGCTACTTTAACGACTAAAATACAAAAAACACGGCACCTTTTTGTGGCTTCTACCGCATCATATAAGTTGCCACTATATTAATAACAATTAGACTTTATAACGGCTCAATTTGAAGGCGTAAATCTGACGCTAACGGCGCTAAAAATTTCTTATTTAGAACAACTAAATAGTAAATTTTTGCCTTGCCTACATGTATGTAGGTACCTTAGTGATAACAGGACGCGGTAGCGGAGTTATCGACAAGATTTTCTCGCCTCAAAATAGACCACTTAATTAAGATAATTTTTATAAAACACCGTATTCGAGATCTTGTCATGATAATCACATTAACGGCTGCAGCCTTAAGTTGTACTCTTTCTGGATGTGCTGAGTCCCCTTTGATGACCGAAGAGCTTCAGTCAATAGCCACTCAACATGCCGAGCAGGTGTTTAGTAATGCCGCTATTTATACCGTCACTAAATCTCATCCGTGGGCACAAGCGATGGCTATAAAAAATGGGAAAATCATGTACGTAGGCAGTATGGATGGCATACAACCCTATATTGGAGACAACACTCGTGTACACGACCTAAAAGGAAAAATGATCTTGCCAGGTCTGCATGATGTTCATATTCATCCTCTAGAATCAGCCTCGGACGCGACACATTTTACGGTGTCGCAATATGACACCGTTGCAGGTTATCAGGATGTGCTTGTGCGAGCCGCTACTGAGCACCCTAATGCTAAATGGCTGATAGGGTATGGACATAATATTGATACGCTACTGGAGTTGGCTATACCGCCAAAAATGTTGATAGATGAAGTAATTGCAAATCGACCTGTGGTTATCATGGAGCAGACCTCTCACTCTATGTGGGTAAACACCAAGGCACTTGAGCTTGCCAATATTCATGCGCAAAGCCGCGATCCAATTGGCGGGGTAATTGGACGCGATGAGCTAGGAGACACCGATGGTATCTTGTATGACAACGCAGGCAATATCGTGATGGATCTTGCGATGCAAGCACAGGGGGATGAAAAGCTCAAAAACTATGATGGTTTTGTCGAATATACGCAACCTACGTTACTAAAACACGGTATTACCTCTATCAGTGATGCTCGTGTGTATTGGCAGCGCGGTCAGCTTGATACGTGGCAGCAGTTACAAGCTGATGGTGCGTTACAAGTACGAGTCAGTCTAGGGCTTTGGGCTTATCCACAGGCGAATGATGAGCGTCAAATACGAGCACTTAAGTCAATGTATAACGTCACACCAGACAGCATGCTGAAAATAGATCAGATTAAATTTTATATGGATGGTATTTTGATTAATACCACCGCGGCTATGAAAGCGCCATATCATATTGATTTGTTAGCGCGGAGTGAAAATCGTGGCTTGAATTATTTTACACAAGCGCGATTAGAAAAGTATTTAAAGGCGTTAGAGCCGAGCGGCTTCGATTTTAATATTCATGCCATTGGTGATAGAGGAGTACATGAGGCACTAAACGCAATTAGTACAGCATCTAATGGTAAAGCTCGACATCGTCTTACTCATGTTGAGGTTATTGACCCCAGTGACTACAAAAAGTTTGCTGAGTTAGGTGTGATAGCTGATGCGCAAGTAGCAGGTGAATTTGCACAGCCCTCGCACTGGCAGGAAATGCAGCCTCTACTGGGGCGAAAGCGCGCTGGCAGCCTAGTCCCTATCAAGAGCTTACTCGATCATGGCGCAATGCTGACACTCAGCAGTGACTGGAATGTCAGTACATTGAACCCATTTGTTGGGATTGCGAATGCGATAAGTCGTCAACCTGAAGCTATTTCTTTAGCACAAGCTATTGCGGCATATACGATTAACGCGGCATACGCGATGCGCCAAGATGATATAGTGGGTAGCTTAGAAGCCGGAAAGCAAGCTGACTTTATTATATTGCAGAATAACTTGTTCGAGTTGACCGCTGAGGAAATTAAGGCAACGAAAGTCGAGCAAACTTGGGTCAATGGTAAGCGCCGCAACTAACAAGATTTATGCTGTCAAATGCAATGCCATTTTGACCAAGCTAAGCCTTACATGCGGGATAAAATACTCGTTTTCACAAGCTTGAGGGAAAAGTAAGACCGTAGATGTGAATTAGCACAGTGCCAATGTCGTGTCGTTATCGTCATGTTTGCGTTTCAAAAATAACGTATAGACTGTGTGGTAATAGTATAGAATGTCACAGTTGAGGTTAACTGGCCTTAACATTGAGCAAGTATTAAGCGAATTGGCATAAGGAAAAGAAATGGAGCAAGCAGTACGCGTTGGAGTTGGTGTAATCATCATGTATAAAGACAAAATTTTACTTGGTGAGCGCATAGGCGCACATGGTGCCAATACGTGGGCGACCCCTGGTGGGCATTTGGAGTATGGGGAAACCATTGAAACATGTGCCAAAAGAGAAGTGCTTGAAGAAACAGGGTTGAACGTAGTCACCGTAGAAAACCTCGGCTTTACCAATGACTTTTTTGCGCAAGAGCAAAAGCATTACGTGACTTTGTTTGTGAAAGCGACGTGTGATGATCACCATGCACAGGTAAAAGAGCCAGATAAATGTAAGCATTGGCGGTGGTTTGCATTGGATGCGTTGCCGCAGCCTTTGTTTTTACCTTTGACTCATTTTTTAGCCCAGCACAAGCTATAAACATGAGGAGCAGGCCGGTGTTGACCAGCCTGCTCAAATGCTCATTACAGTGCGGTGCTGAGGTCAAACTCCCTAGAAACACCTAGCGTCGGCAAAAATGTCTCGGATTGAGTTAATTGTGCTTCGAGCCCATAGGTTTTGCGAAGCTGCGCTTTATTCAACACGTGTGCAGGTGCTCCCGATGCAACAAGTTTTCCTTTTTCTAGCAGATATACGGTATCGGCAAAACTGGCTGCAAGTGCCAGATCATGTACTACAGCTATTACACCCGCGCCTTGTTTTGCAATGCTTTGTGCTAGCTTCATGACTTGATATTGGTGGTATAAATCCAGACTGGCTGTCGGTTCATCAATCATCAAATAGCATGGTTTTTTTGCGTCTAAATTTGGCAGTAGCTGGCAAAGTACCCGGGCAAATTGTACCCGCTGCTTTTCTCCCCCTGAAAGTCGAGTAAAGCTGCGCTGTGATAAGTGTTCAACAGATAAAATTTGCATCGCTTTTTTAGAGTAGCGGCGCAATGAATCCACAGTATGACGCTCTTGATGGACATAGTGAGCCATATCTACAATTTCTTGTACACTAAATGGAAACTCACAATCATACTGCTGTGTAAGCACTGCTCGCAGATGTGAAAGTGACAAGCTGTCTATGTCGTGCAACCTTTGCTGGTGGTAGGTGATAGTGCCTTCGCTCAAGGTTATATCGCCACATAGCGCTTTTAGCAGGGTTGACTTTCCTGCGCCATTTGGACCGAGGACAACCGCAACTTCACCGGGGCGAATAGCAAAGTCGATACCACTGAGCAGTGATTTTTTCCCTACTTGTACACTAACTTTGTTGGCAATTAACATTTTACAGCTCCTTCAAACGATATGTTTTAACCAGCATAATGAGAAAAAATGGGCCACCCAGTGCACTGGTAATAAGGCCTATTGGTAATTCAGAGGGAAGAATGAGAGTACGCGCAAGCAAATCGGCTAAACATAATAAGATGGCACCACCAAGCATTGAAGCGGGCAATAAATATCGATGATCAGGGCCGATTAACAAGCGTACTATATGTGGCACGATAAAGCCGACAAAGCCAATTATACCAGTTAGCGCCACTGCGGCACCTGTACACAAAGCGGTAAAGGCGAACACTTTCTTTTTTAGACTAACGACATCTACTCCCAAATGCTTGGCTTGTTGCTCACCTAATAAGTACAAGTTAAGAGGCTGCGCTAAACGGCTGAAGCCAAAACAACATGCCAGCATCAAACACAGCGAAGGAATGATCATCTGAAAGCTGTTTCCAGCAAGCGACCCCATGCTCCAAAAGGTGAGATCACGTAACTGCTGATCTGAGCTAATTAAGGTTAAAATACCTATTACAGCGCCGACAATCGCATTAACGGCTATTCCCGCTAACAAGAGGCTAACAATCGTAAAGCGATTGCCTTGACTAGATAACCGGTAGATGATGCTACACACACAAAGGCAGCCTAAAAAGGCACCAATTGGCACGGCATAAATTCCGTAGTAAGCGGTAAAGTCACTAAGTAATGAGCTTCCAAGTACGATAGTACTAATTGCACCAAGTGCGGCACCACTTGAAATGCCGATTAAGCCCGGATCGGCAAGAGGGTTTCTGAAAATAGCCTGCATTGCAGCGCCACAAGCACCAAGCCCTGCTCCAACAATAACAGCAAGTACGAGCCTTGGCATACGGATCTGCCAGATCACCGCTTGTTCTAGGGTATCTTCATGACTCGAAAAAAGAATAGCGATTAGGCGCTCATAGCTGATGTCTACTCCACCTACTGTCAAGCCAATTACACTAACCAAAACACAGCCAACAGCAAGTCCTGCAATCATCCATTTTCTAGCGACATCTGCGGGGATCAAAGATTGCTCTAGTGCTAGCATTATAGTGACTCATTTACTGGTGCTGACTGAGCAGCTCGGAATCGGTAATCATTTGGCAAAGTGGTGTTAGGGTGGAGTAATGTTGCCAGCTCGACCACAGCTTGAGGTGTACGTGGACCCATACCAAGTAAGTATGTTCCGTCGATTAATAAAACTCGGTTGTTTTTTACTGCATTTGAGAACTTAAAGTGAGGCACTTGGCTTAAATCCGTCGCTTTTTGATCGCCATGACGCCCCATACTAATAATCACATCAGGGTTCATCGCGATAGCTGACTCAGTTGCTAACGGCTTCCAACCCTCAAAATGTGTGGCTGCAACATTGATCCCTCCTGCTGCGGTGATCACCTCATGTGCTGAGTTTCCCGCTCCAGCAACAATTGGCTGACCGCTGCGAAGACTTAATACAAATAACACTTTTGGTTTGTGGTCGACTTGCTCAAGCACGTGTATCAGTGCTTTTCTATCAGCTTGAATATAGTCAATAAGCGCTTGGCCTTTTTGTTCAACAGCTAGCAGTTGTGCAACTTTGGCTATTTTTGCCTCCACACCTGAGAGATTGTCATTCTCACTAAAAATGTGTGTCTGTAATCCAGTATCTTGGAGTTGTTGTAACACTTTGTCTGGGCCTGTATCGGCTTCGCCAAGGAGGAGATCTGGATTAAGTGACAAAATTCCCTCGACATTAATTTTTCTTACATAACCTATTTGTGGTTTTTGGGTGGCAACAGCTGGGAATACACTTGTGCTATCTACGCCTACAATGCGCTTTTGCTCGCCAAGCGCATAGATAATCTCAGTGATAGAGCCGCCAGAAACGACAATCTTTTGGTCACTTTCATCAGCAAAGACTGGCTGCAGCAATGTGGCACAGGTAAGTAATCCAAAGGTCAATAGTGCTGTAATTTTAGCTTTCATTACAAATCCAAACTTGTTATATTTATTGCGAATAGTAACAGTTATCATTTGCTTTTATCAATATGAAATTTATTCTCTGTATTGCAGTGTCCATATTTCTACATGGTTTGTGGTGGATATCGCCAGCTAGTGTGGAGCCGCAGTGGAGCGCAGGTGTCAGCGCCCATGAGGTAAGTAAAGTAACTACACCTTTGGTGCTTTCGTTTTCTTCTCCAACACCAGTAACAGCATCTAAGGCTGTGTCTCAGCCAGTATCATCTCAGTTTAAGGGCGTTACTCATGCACTAAAAAAAAGCCAAGACAGTAAGGCTGAAATAAAACCAGAAACGGCGGCGGTACCACAAGTGCAGGAAAAACCAGTCAAAACTACAGCACCAGAAGAAATACAAGTTGCTAATAAATCAGAACAGATTGAACCCGTAAAACCTGTGGCAGCTACTATGGACGCGCCCAAGAAAACGACCCAACAACTTGCGACAGCCCAGCGACCGAGCGAAATCAGTAACAATGACAATACCCCAGTACGACTCAGTAAGTTGCCGCTATTTAAAGCGCCAAGGCCCACTTTGAGTTATCCGCTTAGGGCAAAGCGTCGCGGTCTTGAAGGTGTTAGTATTTTTGAGATTGAACTGAATCAAGAAGGAAGGATCACCAATTTAACGTTAATCAAAAGCAGTGGATACCAAAGCCTAGACACCGCTGCTCGGCAAAATGTTGAGCAGTGGCAGTTTCATCCAGTTATTCATAACGGTAGTGCGGTAAAGGCCTTATTTACCGTACCCATTAAATTTTCTCTATCTTAAAGTGAGTATAAAACAATGCAGTCGTGGTTTTCTCAACTTGGGCCGATGCAATGGCCGTTTCTTTGTTTATCAATTATTGCGTTTGCCATCATCATTGAGCGCTGCTGGGTGCTCAGCCAAGCATGGATAAAGGTACGTAATATTAAGCAAAATAAACAGACTTTCAGGGATCAAAAACGTGCCGCATTATGCTTGCAAGAGTATGTTTTTGAATGGCGAAAGCGCTTAGCTATGTTAAGTATTATTGGCACTTTGAGCCCGCTTATGGGATTGTTTGGTACCGTATGGGGATTAGTATTGATGTTTAAAACAATAGCTAAAACCCAGCAAGCGGTAACACCTGCGCTGTTGGCAGACGGACTGTGGGAAGCCATGTACTCGACAATGGCTGGATTGGCTATCGCAATGCCATGTCTACTCGTTTATGGGGTATTGCAAGCTGTGGTGGATCGATTTCAAAGTGAATTAACACTGTGTATGAACGGCCAACTTTTATCGACGGGTGAAGCACATGCTTGAATTACCAGCTCCGAAAGCCCAGCATCTTGGTGCCGATCTGACTGCGTTGCTAGATGTATTATTTATCGTACTTGTGTTCTTACTACTCAGTGTGGCGGTGAAATTAAATGTACTTGAGGTGAACTTACCCAGTGCAGGCGAACAAGCTGAAGTTGAATTGAAGCAAACCCCCAAGGTTGTGAGCCTATTGCTTAGCAATGATGAAGTGAGTTACGCCATTGATGAACAACCCTTTAGCGCTGAGCATACTTTAGTGCAAGCGCTCGCGCATCTAGATAGTTCCGAAACTATTTTTATTGCTGTAGATAAACATGTACCGAGTGAAGCCCTGGTGTCGTTATTTGCAAAACTAAGCGAATTAAATATCCAAGTTGCAAATCTAATTGTTAAAAGCGAATAAAAATAATTACCATTTAGGTTTGGGTGTGTTATATTGCGCCGCGAAAATCATACTTCACTGAGGAAAGCCTGTATTTATTCTATGGGCATTAGGGACAAACAGGGGCAGAGCTGAAGTATGAATACCAATAACGACACTTGGAGTATTCTTATGCGTTTATCTAAATTAACTCTTTTCATCGCGCTTGCAACTTCTGCCACCTGGGTGCAAGCAGCTTCTTCTGCTACTCAATCATCCGAAGTAATAAAAACCGATCTTGATGCAGTTACAGTAACTGCCACTCGTACACAAAAAACAGCTTTACAGTCTGCGCAGGCAGTGAATGTTATTTCTTCAGAGCAGATTGAGCGTAAGCTGGACAGTAATGTGTTTGATACCCTAGACACCATTGCAAACGTTTCAGCGAATGGTGGGCCAAGATCGACGGGTCATAAATTTAATATCCGTGGTTTTAGTGACGCAGAGGATGTAATGGTTACCATCGATGGTATGTTGCAGACTTTTGAAAAGTATCGCATGGGAAGCTTATTTACAGATCCTGATCTCTATCGCTCCATTAGCATTAAGCGCGGTACTAGTACAGTACTGCATGGTGGCGGAGCGCTTGGTGGTGTTGTGCAATTTGAGTTAAAAGATGCAGCTGACTTTTTGCAAGATGGCGAATCTGCGGGAGCTAAAGTAAAACTAGGCTATGACAGCAATAATGAACAAAAAAATGGTTCAGTTGTAGCTTTCGCAAGGCCCAATGACTCATTGGATATTCTTGGCGCAATAGTCAAGCGAGAGAGCGATGATTGGGAACTTTCCAATGATGAAACGCTAGAAAACTCTGCGATTGAAAATAGTTCTGTATTGCTCAAAGGGGAGTACTTTCTTAGCGATGATGCGATTATAGGCGCAAGTTATACACAAACCAAAGACGACCAAAGAACTGAGTTCAATACCACAGATCCCGGCGCATGGGGCACAGTATATCGTGAAGTTGAACAGTCAGTTGCTAACCTCAGCTATGAATATAACCCCGCTAACAATACCTTAATTGATTTGAGTGCCAAAGTTGGTTTCACCAGCAGTGAGGTTACCGAATCTGATGGGGTAGGGATGTTAAAAGACTATATCGGTATTGAGTCAAACTACGAATACAATATCACCACCTTAGATGTAATGAATACCAGTGTCTTAGGGTCACATACTGTAACTTACGGGGTGCAGTATACCGATAAAGAAAGAATTGGAGAAAAGACTGCATTACCCTGTCTAAAAATTAATTATGAGACGTATGCTTGTGAGCAATACGGCACTACTCCAACTACTGCTGAGATGACATCACAACCTGGAGGCACACAAAAGCGCTCTGGTGTGTATATTCAGGATGAATTTACTTGGCAGCAACTTACCGTGATTGCAGGGCTTCGTTATGAGCGTTACAGCACCTCGCCAACTGCTAAATTTCAACAAGCTTTTTCAACACTGGATACTAAATTGACACACAGCGACTGGGCAGGAGCGCTTAGCGTAAACTATCAATTGACGCCACAATGGGCTGTTTTTGCAAACCGCCAAGAAGGTTTTCGAGCTCCTCTAATTGACGAGTTGTATGACCAATACGGAGGCAGGCAGCCAGGCTTAGAGTTGGACGTAGAATATAGTAACAACACTGAAGTGGGTGTGACTTATCAGGCAAATAACATACTCACAGACAACGACACATTAACCGCACGTTTTATTTACTTTGATATCTCGGTGGATGATGAGATCACGTCTGTTACTAGTAACGTTATAAACCCTGTACCGGCGCCGCGTTATGCCAATAGGGCAAGCAACGACAGAGATGGTGTTGAGTTAGAAGTGAATTTTGCAACGCCACGTTTTTACAGCAACCTTACCTATAGTGATATTGATGGTGAAGATCAAAATAATGAACCACTTTGGTATTTACCAGCTGATAAAATCGCTCTGGATTTAGGTACATCATTGTTTGATAACTCACTACAGGTTGGCGCGCAAATAGTGCGACGTGGCTCGCGCGATGTACAAGTGATGGACAGAGCAACCCGGCAATATGCTACACAAGCCCAAAAGAGTTACACCCTGACTGACTTGTATGCAAGTTGGGACATTAATAGTGCTTTTAACCTAAGAGTAGCCATTGATAATGTCTTTAACAAAGAATACAAACTTATGGCTGGTACAGGTGGTGGCATTGGTGACTATGGCTTTGGCCGTAACATTAAAACCCAGATCAGCTGGCGCTTTTAAGGAGAGATCATGAACCAACTTATTCAAGACTATAAAACGTTACTTGTGGGTGAGCCAAGGCTTCGACCAGTTGATGCCGCAATGCAATTAGGGGTGAGTGAGGCTGAACTGTTATATGCTCAGCTTGATGAATCGGTAACAGCGTCAATAACGCGCTTAGATGAGGCGCAGTTGCCTGAGATTCTCAAAAGCTTAAAAAAGTTAGGCAAGGTCATGGCATTGACCCGCAATGGCTCGGTAGTCAATGAGATCAAAGGAGTGTATGAAAAGCTATATGTCTCAGAAAATAACGGGAAATTAAGTGGCATTGCTATTAATCCCGGAGGCATTGACTTAAGGCTATTTTTATATCGCTGGCAAAGTGCCTTTTTAGTTGAAACTGAGCGTCACACAAGCTTCCAATTTTTTGATAAACATGGGTGTGCAGTACACAAAGTGTATACGACTGCGGATTCAGATTTTAATGAGCTAGTAAATATAAAAGCACGCTATCAATCGACATCATCGCGCCCATTGACCGTTGTACCTTTTGAGTCAGCAGAGGTTGAATTAACATCACCGAGCACATCGCAGCTAGACAACTTTAGAGCGCAATGGGGTGAACTTGAAGATGTACACCACTTTCCAAAATTGCTAGCGTCGCATCAACTTGAGCGCTTACAAGCACTGGAATTGGTAGGCTCGCCGTGGAGTTTTGAGCTTCAGAATTTTGCACTTGAAGATATTTTTCAACAGGCAAAAACATTCAAGCAAGAGATCATGGTATTCGTAGGTAATCAAGGTGCGGTGCAGATTTTTTCTGGCAAAGTCGACAACCTCAAACAAGTTGGCTCTTGGTATAACGTGCTAGACCCTGATTTTAACCTGCACATAAAAGCTGATGAGCTAACACGTGCATTTGTGGTTAGAAAACCAACGGATAATGGGGACACTGTGGTGACTTCAATAGAGTTTTTCGATGCCAATCGTGAGACGGTATTAACATTGTTTGGTCGCAGAATTGAAGGCAAAAAACAAACCAACGAATGGCAAGCACTGTGTGAAAGGTTGATCCATAAAGGACAAGTCGCTGCATAATACTTGAGCTAGTATGAGGCTAGTGATATTGAAGAGGGCTCTATAAACGAGCCCTTTTACTAAAAGGTAGAAAATGGACGCTGTTGACTTCTAGTGATTCAAGTAATTATTTACCAAGTTCTATCATTTCAATGATTTTGCTGGCTTTCTCGAAATGATTTAGCCGGTGTGTTTTTATCCACCAAGTAGCAGCTTCCATTAACAGCTCTGGATCATCATTTTTATTAGCAAAAAAAGCGTAAAATGAGACACCAACATTCTCACCTTTGTGCTTAATCTTTTTAGTGCAAACCTCTATCACTTTGGTTCTTAAAGAATCACGCATTGGATATATCTGGGGGAGTGTATAATGCCTGCCACCATACACATCACAAATAGCGAATACAAGAGCAGCTTACGTTAGTGTGCTTATAGGTTAATTACTTCAATCTCAAGTTAATTCAGGGAATTAGTATCATAACAGCGACCATCACACTCAAATGAATGATTAGCGTGCTCCTTAGTTGTTCGAAGAGTGAACTTTAAAGTTCAATCACGTCATAATTTTCGATTAAATGCGCAAAGATAAAGTCAATTTACTTTTCAGTATATAACAACAATGGCTTCTGCTATGTTATATTGTATTGAATTTATCATTCATGAAATCGAGGTCTTTTTGAAAAATAAATTACTACTCTCACTTTTGGTGGCATCTAATGGTGTCATTGCGCAAGATGTTGTTCAATCAAACTCAAGTGAAGACATTGAACACATTGAAGTTAAACGTGTATGGCAACCTTACCGTGGTAATGTGCCCATAGTTCAAACTCCGCAAACAGTCGATATGATTAGCTCTGACACGCTAGAGAGTGAAAGCATTACCCGTTTTATGGAAGCCCTAGAGCTTTCACCAAGTATAGTTAGACAGAATAACTCAGGTGGTATGTTCGATAGCTTTGCCATTCGTGGTTTCTCTGGAGATGAAAATAACCCATCAGGTTACCTAGTGAATGGCTTTAATTCTCGAGGTTATAACGGTAATAGGAACACCGCTAACATCGAAAGTATCGAAGTGATGAAAGGTCCAGGCTCTGCACTTTATGGACAAGGTGAACCGGGTGGCACTATCAATATCATCACCAAAAAACCGCAATTCGACGAACAAGGTTATATTCAAACAACATTGGGTAATTACAGTAAGAAACAGTTTGAATTTGATTATACCAGTGCATTGAATAAAGAGGCCGCATATCGACTAAATGGTTCATACGAAGACTCAAATACACACCGAGATCATGTTTCAGTCGAAAGCTTACATTTATCGCCATCGGTAGTGTGGAATATTTCTGATAACACCAGCCTGAGTTACGAAATGGAAGTACTCGATCAGAAAAAGCCTTTAGATAGAGGTGTATATATTCTGAATAATAGCTTTGATGGTGTGAAAGCGGATGCTTTTTACGGAGATACTCGTGATGGCGCGCACCAAGTTGAGGCACTAGGTCATCAGTTAGTGTTAACTCATAAGTTAAACGGTGATTGGCATTTACTGACAGGTTTTGCTTACCGAGACTCTTCTTTTAAAGGCCTATCTTCTGATACTGAGTTATCAGCCGGTAGACAACTGGTTTATACCGACGAAAATCTACTGTCGCGCCAACGAAGAGATCGAGATTATCAAGCTCTCGATGTATCAGCCCGCTTTGAATTAAATGGCGAAGTTGAACTTGGCAGCTTAACACATAATATTTTAGTGGGTGTTGATCACTATAATCTTGATATAGATACCGACTACAAAGTATGGCGCACGGCATGGGGCTCGGGTGATACGACTTATACCATTGATCCTCACAATCCAGATTACACTCAAGTTCAACCTGAACCAGTACAAAAAACGCTGACAGAGGAAAATCAAAAAGGCTTAGGCCTTTATGCCCAAAATCTCATTGAACTGACTGAAAAGTCAAAGGTGTTAGTGGGGGTACGCGTTGATAAGTTTGAGCAAAACATTCTTAACTTACGCAGTGATGAAGCGCAAAGCCAAGAGCAAACTGAGTTTACGCCACGCTTTGGTCTTATTTATAGTGCGAATGATCAAGTTAATCTGTATACAAGTTATGCCGAAGGCTTTAGACCAAATCCGGGTCTTGATTCAAACCGTAATGCGTTCGAACCAGAAGAAACCAAATCATTCGAAATCGGTGCAAAGTGGCAAAGTATTGCAGGTCGTTTTTCGGGGAGTATTGCACTTTTTGATGCGCAAAAAACCAACATGCTAACCGCTGAGCCAGATACGGGTTTATCGGCAACATTAGGTGAAGTTGAAAGCCAAGGTGTTGATTTTCAGCTAACCACTGAGCTGACAGGTGATACAGTGCTTGAATTTGCTTATGCTTACACAGATGCAAAAACAGCAAATGACGTGGTTAATGCCGATTGGGGCGTGCCTATTCCAAAAGGCTCGCGTTTAATTAATATTGCTGATCATATTGGCCATGTTTCACTAAAACATTACACCACACTTTTAGGTAAAGTATCTTACCTTGGTGCAACTGTAAATTATGTGGGTGATCGTTTAGGCGAAACAACAGATGCAAACTTCATTTTGCCATCATACACTCTCGTTAACTTGTCAGCATCGATAGAGATAAGTGACAAGGTAAGCATGAAATTCGATATCAATAATCTGTTTGATAAGGCTTACTTTGAAAATTCTTACCACAAGCTTTGGACTATGCCAGGTTCACCAACAACTTACAGCGCGACGGTGAAGTATCAGTTCTGATCTTAAATATGAGCTAACAGTCTTAGTGTGTTCTAAGTAATTTCACTATTTGAAAAGCAGCAGCTTGAGTAATCGAATTTAACTTGAACTTGGGGTAAGTGTTTGGTTAATAAAAAATACCTAAGTTCAAAAGGTGCAATATCACGCTAGCCAAAAGTTATTTCTTAATACAAGGCAAGTTTGTGTGTTAATAGTTAGCCTATTGCAAACAAATTTAACGAAGCTGTTGGGATAACAGCGGCCAGAGAACAAGTTATTAGCCCGAATTCAGGTTATTTAGGCTGTTTTTTCATTTAAAACACGAGAAAAGGTGTAATGAATCATCTTCAAAACAGTAAAACGCGCTTGCCGTCCATTGATATACTCCGTGGCATCGTGATGTTATTTATGCTGGTTGATCATGTGAGAGAACGTTTCTTCTTACATGCTCAAGTGCTTGACCCTATGGACATTCAAACTACGAGTCCAGAACTATATTTTACCCGTTTAAGTGCACATTTTTGTGCGCCAATTTTTGTGTTTTTGACAGGTCTGTCTGCTTGGCTGTATGAAAACCCCGCAAACGGTGCAAAGCGTTCAGCTCAGTCATTCTTGCTAAAGCGAGGCTTATTTTTAATTTTGCTAGAAATGACATTAGTCAATTTCTCTTGGTTTGGCGCTTATCAAACAGTTTACTTGCAAGTTATCTGGGCCATTGGCGTGAGTATGGTGGCTTTAGCCATTGTGGTCGCTTTACCTCGAAGCACCATCGCAATATTGGGTGTAATTATAGTGGCGGGGCATAACTTATTATCGCCCATAGAGTTTGCGCCGCATGAGATTGGTTATTCGCTATGGACGATTTTGCATGACCGAGGATATTTAGTCACAGGCGCTTTAATTAAGGTAAAAGCCTCTTATCCAGTTTTACCTTGGATTGGTGTTATTCTGTGTGGCTATGCGGTGGGACCTTTATTTTCTAGTTCAATAACTTCGCAAAAGCGAAGAACTATGTTGATGCAAAGTGGAGCGCTGCTTTTATTAGGGTTATTGATTTTAAGAGGGTTAAACATTTACGGCGAAACTCTTGAATGGTCTCAACAGGCAACCGCGCTTTTGACTGTGATGGACTTTTTCAACTTCACCAAGTATCCACCGTCTCTTGATTTTATTTTATTGACTTTGGGAATTGGCGCATTTGTATTAGCGGCGTTAGAAATAAGCGTATTCAAGCTGTTAGAGCCTGTAAGAATTTTGGGCTCGGCTCCCATGTTTTTCTACATCATGCACTTATACGCATTGCTTGTTTCTAGCATGGTGGCGCAGTGGTTATTTGGCAAAAACATGCATTATGGCATTGATAAAACTGCATATTTCGGCTTTTATCACGTCTGGCAAGTGTGGCTTTTTGCGATGTGCTTAAGTGTACTTTTATACCCTCTATGCAAATGGTTTGCGGAATACAAACGCAAGACATCAGCGCACTGGATTAAATATTTTTAGTGATCCAAGAGAGAATTGATAGAAGGAATAGATAGCAGATACCCACTATAACGAAGGTAGAAATTGCAATGGGTGTCTGCGCTCGTTGCGTTTTCAAGTTGGTTTAAAATTAGTCGTGATGTTTTTATTTTTGGAAAATTCACTTTGCCTTTCCTTGAAAAATAACACAAAAATATCTCGATAATATTTTTGGTAGTTTCGCTAAATGCTAAAATTAATTACAAATTAAGAGGTTATGGAAATTGCAGACTCTCACCAAAACATAATCTCTCTTGTAATAGATGTCCGAGTTATTTTCTCAAGCAATTATTACTACTCAGATACCACTGCATCAATTTCAGTTTCTACCAGCCACTCAGGATCAATGAAACCTTTAACCTCGACAAACGTACAAGCAGGACGCTGAGTCGAAAATAGCTCTCCATGGGCTTTAGCTGCTTGTTCCCACTCTTCGATATTAGTGAGCATTATCCTAGTGCGAATGACATCTTCAATGCTGCCACCAGCTTCTTCAATCGCTTTGAGCGAAATCTCCAAACAATATTTCGTTTGTTCATACACGTTTCCAATAAATACCGTTTTACCATTGGCTATCGGAGCGGTGCCAGCTACGGCTATGTTTTGACCTAGACGACACGCGCGAGAGAACCCAATTGGTTCCTCTAGATGAGAACCAGAACTTACCAGCTTTCGCATATTCTTTCCTTAGCGCTATAACAGTAAATAAGCGGTTAACTCTTGATTACCCACTTATCTACCAATTGAAAAACAAAGCTTCAGCTAAATTTATTTTGTAGTTTTAATAACCTATCAGCGATAAATTATAATATCAATGAATAAGTCGCCAATCCACGGACACACACTCCACGCTCAATATAAGTACAAAGTGCAGTCAGAAAGCTGAAGGGAAGTCACAGGTTCCAAGGTTGCACAGATAGAAGTTGCAGTGGGTGTCTGTGTTAGTACTGGATTAAATATTTTTAGTGACCCAAGAGAGAATTGATAGCAGATACCCACTATAACGAAGGTAGAAATTGCAATGGGTGTCTGCGCTCGTTGCGTGATTAAGAAAGGCGCTATAAAAGGATATTTTGACGACTGACAACTAAATAGCTGTACTAAATTGGGTGGAGTTACACCAAAATCATATTTATCTTTATATTTTTCATGTAATTAACCCCGTAAATGTAAGATAACATCGGCCTCGATTCTGCTTAAAATTGAGCGCCCACCATCAGATTCAAGGTCAATTTCAACCCAACCATCCGACCCCATAAATTCAGCATGAGAGAAACTGATCGTTGCAGTCACTGGCATAAAACCTTTTAATCTGAATATCCCTATTGGGGTTTGAATTCTAGTGATTGTAAATTCCATCTACATTTCTCTGTAGCGATCTTGTAGAAGCAAGATAACAAAGAACTTTGGCAAGCTCTAACAATTAATTTTAGAGCTTATGTCATGAAGAACTCATACGCGAAGAAAAGTGCGCTACGTACAGTCAACTCAGTAAATGTATTTTATTAGTCTAAACTATGAGTAAGCAGCTGGTGGCAGGTGTACTTATGAGAATACGACTCATCTACCTTGTTTTTTTATTCACATTAACTTCAATACAAGCACAGCCAAAAATAACTAAGCTGACAGGTGGGCATAATGCGTGGCCACCCTATATCGAAGAAAACGGCAAGGGTCTAATCAATGATATTGTGTCGGCAGCCTTTCGTACACAAGGAGTTGAGTTTAAAATAAAAATCGCACCATTTAGTCGTATTATGATGATGGTTGAAAATCGGCAAATAGATTTAGTTGTAGCACTTTGGGAAACTGAAGAAAGACGTAAAAGTTTCTTATTTAGCGCGCCTTACTTTTACAATGAAATGGTACTAGTCAGTAAAAAGACCAACCCAATCGACTATCAGGGGGTTGAAAGCTTGCGTTATCGAAGTGTAGCGACTGTTCGAGGGTATGGTTATCACGTATTACTCGATAGTATTGATGAATTAGGCATAATCGATGTACTTAATTTACATACTTGCTTGGAGCTGGTGAATAAAGGAAGAGCTGAAGTTGCCATTGCAGATTATCTTGCGTTTGAATATGAACGCTCAAAAAAGCTTGAATACAATCAACTACAAGCATATCACCCTGCGCTTATTCGCTGGCCGCTTCATATTGGCGTGAACATGTTACATCCCAATGCCGAACAGATCATCAGGCGCTTCAACCTTGGTCTTGCCCAAATCCAAGGAAGTGGCGAATATAATAAGATTTTGTCCACGTACATAGAAGATAATCGATTTAAAGTGGCTTTGAGCACCGTCCCTTAACTTCCTTTATATGGTGTCCACAATAATATATATAAAAATATTGTGTTAGTTTTTACCTTGTTACCATCATAAATACCGGGTTTGAGTTGTCATAGAAAGCGTTTTGAACAGTTAATAATCCGAGCTTTAAGAATAAGGCGGATAAAGCGCCTCATGTTGTGGTCAAATATCTTTGAATAAGATAAGCTCGCCGCCAGTTATGTGACTGGCTAGAAATAATAGTAAAGTTCAAACAAGGATGTATTTTACCCCGATTGTTCGCACGTTACGCGTCGCTGTTACTTGTGTTCATTTACCTTACATCCTGTCTCACCCTTTGCGCCATCAAAGCCAGTTTGTAGTACACACAACCAACAAGGAAACCGCATCATGACTCAACACTATTTTGGCAATTGGTATAATGATTATACCTCAGGGAATCTAACTGTATTGAAAAACGCATTGGAAGCGGGAGATACCAAAACAGTGGCTGCGCTTAGTGAAGAATTATTTGATAGTTATCTTGATGTAACCGCAGCGCTAGAGATAAAAGAAATTGAAAAATATGCTGAAATAATGGGAGATGTGCTCACTGATATCAAGCTTGATGTTTGCATGGGAGAATTGGTGGATCATCATCAGCCAGATTATATTGAAATGGCTTGTCGCAATAGTATTGCGCTTGGAATTGGCTTCCCATTTTATGACTATTACTCAACTGAAATGACCGCAAACCGAATGGAGTTTGATGTTGAGTTTTTCGAAAGTACAGTTGAGCCTGGTTTCAAGCAATTGCATCAAGCTGGGAGAATGTCTATCACTGTATTTTTCAAATTAGTGTGTGATATCGTGGGTTATCTAGATCCCATACCATATACAGCTGATTATCTGTTCCGTTTACTACAACGTCCTGAGATTGACATTAGCACGTTTTCAGAAGAGGAGTTCACCGAGTGCCTCGACGTATGCTTCGGTTTTTATCATCTTAACCCTGAAATTTTCCGCTTGTTTGTTAAGCAAGCCAAGGGTCGTAAGGCGACCGAATCAACTGAAGTATGGCAAGAATCTCGCGAATATTATTTAATCACCTATCAGTTCACTTCATCTTTCGGTGAACGCTGTGCTTGGTATGAACACGAGGAATCATACATTGCTGCCTTCACTGAGCTTAAACACAGCGGAATAGTTTCTGATGTAGAGGCAGAGGTTGTCGATTGTCTAAGAGCGGATCGGCTAGATAAGTTAGCAGAAGTGTTTATTAACGCATAAACAAATACTATCAGATAAAACGTATTGGTTTTATTTGGTCAACATGCTGCGAAATTAGATAGCAGACACCCATCGTAATATAGATACAAATTTGAGAGGGTGTCTGTGTTAATTTGCTTTAACTCTCATTATTGATTTGAATTAACTTTGGGTTGGCTAGCCTTTTATATAGTATTTTTATATCGACATACTTGTGTAGCACTAACTTTATAATGTTCGACGATTGAATCGACTGAAACTTCAAATTGTAAAGATATGTCGATATAACAGTTCGGATCTGTTTTACTTGCTATGGTATCTAATGTCACGTAGTTAGAAGTGCCAGTAAGGCTTTTTATCATAGTAGATTTTTTGTCTTCTTTTGGTGTGTTAGAAGATAACCAATCTTTAAAATCATTATAATTATTGGATTTTTGACGTTGTCCTTCGATTTTAGCGTTCCACTCATCTACTACTTGTTTGCTAATTTTACTATCTACTTTTTGTTGTTCAGAGCACCCTAGTAGCTTAACCAATACCAAAAGGATAAATAAAAGCGAGTCACGCCGTATAGTGATATAACGCCCGTTAGAGCGATAGGTTAGCAGTTTAAATCCAAACATCATTTTCAGCAGTTAGCTCGTCAACTCTTTCACCTGTGTTGATAACACCCCTTGGCTCAACGAGTAACACCTTACACTCCGCTCTAGCGGATGGCTTGTGTTCAACACCTTTGGGGACAACAAACATTTCGCCCTCTGCAAGCGCAATTTCACTATCTCGAAACTCGATTACCATTTCACCCTCAATCACTAGAAAAACCTCATCAGTGTCATCATGCTTGTGCCAAGTAAAATCATCTTTAAATTTGGCTAATTTAAATTGATAGTCGTTCATTTCAGCAATAACTTTGGGAGTCCAGAATTCGCTGAACTTTGAAAACTTTTCTTTTAAATTGATTTTTTCTTTCAAGTGAAAACCTCTCTAGATTGAACTAACTAATACTTTTCTCAATGATTGTAAAATAGCTGGGCAAATCAGCGTAGCTTTTACTTTGGCTTAACGATGTACCCATTACACCTAAAGCTGGTTACATAAGCAATTATATTTTTATACATATATTGGGTGTACTGTATTTTCCTGAGTTGGTAAATGACCATTTTAAGGGGTAAAAATTACAGTCTACCCACTACAGCATAGATGCAAATCGTGGTGGGTGTCTGTGCTAAGCTCCCCAACACAGACACCCACCATAAAAATTAATGAGCTATACCAGTTAAAAACACTGAATCAAACAGAGCGTGAAGCACAGATTTTTGTCGTTAACTTGTTAGACAGTGTGAGTGTTCAGTTTGCCCCACACGAGCAGGTGGCTCAAGACGTCGATTAGTTGATGAAATAAGGGCTAATTATGGGTTGGCGGCTGGGTATATGTCACTCAGCGCCTGGCCGAGATGAAATGACAAAATGACTCCAGCCTGATAATTCCCTGACAATTGGTCATTACACTGGTAGGGATTAAGGTGTTATTTTACTTTTTTCTGTCATTGTATTGCTTTCATTGATGGCTTACCAATACCCCAAGGTGTGATAACACGCAGCGTATTAAAGTTATCGCTTTGTCAGATTAATACTGGCTCAGGATCGAAAGTGACTTATTAACCGTAACTATCGAGGGTTTACTATGCATTATTTTTTAGGTTTTAGCCTACGTATATTGGCAGAGGGGTGGCGGTTCAACCAATTCATACTCCCGTTTGAGAGCAAAACGGATGACCCTAGTCAATATGTACCGAACGTAACCACGTTGAGAGACTTTGAAGCGGTGAGTTTGAAATGGATGGGGCACAGTGAAACGCTGAATGTATATATGTTATCTAACAAAGAAAACAGTCTGTTTAATTTTCTATTTAAGTCGTGGACTTTGACATAAAGGAGTAAGAACAGTGGTGCTTTACCAATATCTCAATACAACATTCTATACTATGCAAGAGCTACTGGATGTGGCCAATATTTCCGAACAAGAGCTGAAAGCACTTCAGGATAGTCAATTAATGCCTCGGGCTTCCTATACGCTCAACGTGAATTTAGGGTGTGATTCCTTCTTTGGTCAATTCAAAGAAAACCATATACTGACTTTTTACGCAAAGGGTTATGCATCTTGGCTGAACGTTATTTTGGAAGAGCAGGATCAAACCAAGATTTATGCTCTGTTCTCAGCACGTTACCGAAAAACGCTTACGCGACTTGGTCACCTTGGATATGTCTCCAGTCATCCTAAATTAACGACCTCTCTGTCGAACCATATTGCGGATGAATGGCAGCACTTTTTGGATGGCACCTATGGCTTGTGTACTCAAACTGGCTTGCCTGAGGACATTGCTGCCAAGGAATTTGCCATCATAAAAATTAATGAGCTATGCCAGTTAAAAACACTAAACCAAGCAGAGCGTGAAACACTGATTTTTGCCGTTAACTTGTTAGACAGTGTGAGTGCTCAGTTTGCCCCACACGAGCGAGCGAATAGCTCAAGACGTCGATTAGTTGATGAAGTACGGACTAAGTATAGGCTGGCTGCTGAGTCTATTTCGCTCAGCGCCTTGCTGATATGAAATCACAAAACAACTTCCCCCTGATAATTCCCTAACAATTGGTCATTAAACTGGGGACTGATCAAGGCATTATTTGCTTTTTCTGTAATTACAAGTGCTTTCAGTGATGACTTACGAATACCCTAGGGTGTGATAACACGCAGCGTATTTAAGTTATCGTTTTGTCAGACTAATACTGACTCAGGATCGAAGGTGACTTATTAACCATAACTATCGAGGATTTACTATGCATTATTCCTTAGGTTTAAGCCTATTTAGCCTGTGTATATTGACAGGCTGTGGCGGTTCAAAAAACTCAACACTCCCGCTTGAACGTGAAACGGATGACCACAATCAATATGTACTGAACGTAACTACGTCGGGAGACTTTGAAACGGTGAGTTTGCAATGGATGGGACACAATGAAACGTTGAGTGCTGAACAAGACTATCAGTTTACGCAGGCAGGAAAACAGTTTAAAGCGCCAGACATCAAGGTATCGTCTATTGCGACACAGTGTGATTCCGAAATAAAGGAAAGTGAAAAGCATACTTATGAGTTAACGGTAAACTGTGTTACCAGCCAGGTGAAGGTACACGCCGACATTGGCCCTGCATACGGGCTGGATATTCGCTATGGTGACACGGTACACCCGTTCAATTCAGAAACGATTGTGTTTGATTATCAGCCAGGTATAGTGCCAAAAGTCGCGGATTTACAGGGACCACAGACGTGTACACTGGCCGAGAAACTGTCGGGATTAGAGTATCAGCTGGCGTGTGAGAGTTTTACTGTTGGTTTGTTGGGCAGAAAACTGGCGATATCAAGAGATAATCAAGCGCCGAAAATTGTCTGGGAGAATGCCAATAAGCGCCTGATAAGACAGGGTTATGAATGGTTTGATGAGGGAGTGTGGTTTAGCTCCTGGGACGAGAATGTGCACATGGTTCACAAACTTGAGTTTGAAAATGGCCAGCCCATGGGGGTTGTTAATTTCAGTTTTGATGCATACACGGTAAAAGCGAACAAAGGCAAACTCTATGCGCTATCCTCTCCTGTCGGTAGTGACGCTAATCAGATAGCGCAGTTCGTTGATGGGCAGTGGGAAACGGTTGCCATATATGATGATATGAAGATCTCAGGTGGTTTTTCACAGAATAATGAAGACCTGTATTTTAACCTGAATAAGGACGCAGGGGGTCATGCATTGGGTCAAATTAAAGACAGTGGGTACATTTACCCTAAAGTAATTTCTGAGCAGATAGACGTACCCAGTTTACTGCCTGCGTTTAATTACGATGGGCGCAACTATTTTGCAGGTTATACCCAGCAGGGTAACTTGTTGGTGAATTATCTGGACACTGTGCTGCCTTATCGGCATGAGGCGGTATTTGAGTACGAAAATGTCGGCGATGTAACACTTTGGGAAGATAGCCAACAAAATCAGTACTTGTTTTATTTGCAGAACAATCAGGCAAAGCAGTTCAATGTCAAAGTCAACGGCGTTGAGGGAACTGTGGCACTTGATTTAGGCGAGCTAAACAGTGAACCTGTTAACTGGCTGGGAGGCGACCTGACCACGTTATTGGCCGGCACGGCAAATGAGGGGGATGAATTTGGTCGCTTAAGTTATATCAAAAGTGGTGACGTGGCAATCAACCTCGCAGGGTTAAAAGCTAGGCTGGTAACCGATAAGGATATTTATGTGGTGCTACCAAACTGGCGAAATCAGGATCTCTACTTCCCGCAAAATCACAGTAAGGTCTCAACCCAAGTTGTGGCCCAAGGAGGCTATTTGTTGGGTTATGTTGGTGACACCAGCAGCACGAATGCAACAGGAGAGCTATGGCTTCTGTCGGCTCATGATGCACACAAAGTGTTTTCAGGTGTGTTGTGGCACAACTATCTTGACAATGAATACTATATCGATGCAGTGTCGGAACATCATGTTGTCGTGCAAGGAACCGGGAGTGAGATGATGGCAATATCAATCGACACCCAGTAAGCGTTATGTCTGGTGAGCCTGTTTAATAGACAGTCTAACTAGGGTCCTTCCAAAGCAGTAAATGTTAGCGTAAAGCAGGCTCCCTCGTTGGGCTTACTGTTTACGCCTATATTGCCATCCATTTGACGGGTGAGGCGGGCACAAATATCCAGTCCAAGACCCTGGCCTTTTGTGTCTTGCTGCCCAGGTTCACGATAATAACGATTAAAAATATCTTCTATTCTATTGGGATCAACCCCAGGCCCTTTGTCGATAACATGGATGCAAAGCTGGGTCCCTTGAGGTTCGACAATAAGCCGGATTTCACCGCCCTGAGCAGCGTATTTAATCGCATTTTCAATCAAGTTTAGCAGCACCTGATTTAAGCGCTGGGCATCTAGCATTACCTTTCTGTTGTCGGTGCAATTGCAAAACAGCGTCATTCCTTTTTGCTCAACCAATGGTCGATAAATCTCACATAAGTCTCTGATAAGGTTTGCTGGCTGTAAGAGTTGTATATCTAAAGCGGTGAGAGAGACCTTACCACTGCTAAGCGCATGTAAGTCCTCAATCAGCTTATCTAATGAAACGGTCTGACCTATCAGAGTGTTAAATTGATCGGATTCGGCAGGTAATATACCGTCTTGGATCGCTTCTATTCTTGCTCTTAAACTGGTCAGGGGAGCCCTGAGTTCGTGGGCCAGATCGGCCGTAAGCTGATCGCGCTGTGCAGTGGTTTTTGCCAGCTCAGCCGCCATTTGATTAAAGCGCGTGATCAGTACAGCAAATTCGTCATTACTTATATGCTCAACCTGGGTACGGTAATTGCCTGACTCAATACGTCTAAAGGCACGGCTCAAAGACTTTATGGGTTTCAGGAAGTACCATGCGCTAAGCCATGACACGAGCACCGCCAATACACAGAGTATTGCGAGCCAAAAGGCAAAGTCTCTGTGCAGTAAAGCGCGCATATCGATATCCTGACTATGCTGTTTTAAAATGTCTTTTGAAAACCATAGTACTTCAGTATGCTGCTGACTGATTTGTACCACGGCAGGTTCCATAAACGCCTGCATAACGATCGTCTTGTTTTCATCTGTGACAGTAAATTGATGACTAGGAGATGAAATAAGTACCTCTAATTTAAAGTCATGTTGATGAAATGTATGCTGTGCGACTTTATCATTGACTAGCACGATAAAATAATGATTTGGATACGTTTTTTCTAACAATGCAATCAGCTCAGCTTGGGAGTCAAGGGGAGCGAGGGCATGTATAAATTGAAACATCTCAAGCTCCTGGGTGAATGCGCGTGAGAGCGTGATGAGTGCACTGCTATCAAACTTAATGATCGCCTTGTTAGCACTGAAACTGGAAAGTAGATAATAGCTGCCAAGTAGGGCAATGGTGCACATTGCTACCACTAGGGGTAACTTAGTTTGTAGTTTCATTTAATGGGGTCGCAATAAACTGGTAGCCTTGGCCGTAAATGGTCTGTATCCAGCAGGGGTTTTGTCGATCGTCATTGAGCTTTTTGCGCAGGTTCGCAATATGTGTATCGATTGCTCTGTCAGTAATGTCGGAAGCATTTGGCCATGCCTGAGTGATCAGCATATCCCGTGAGAAGACTTTTTTGGCGTTGCTGGCTAGTGTGTATAACAGCGCAAACTCAAGGCTTGTAAAACGGATAGCGGTATCGTTGAGTGTTACAGTATGGTATTCAGGGTCTATTTGTAACCCGTTAAAGTAAAGAACACGACCGTGCTGGGTGGGATGTAGTCTGTTTAATAGCGCTTTTACTCTGTACGTTAGCTCTCGCGGGCTAAATGGCTTACAGACATAGTCATCAGCTCCCAATCTGAACCCCTCTATGCGCTCAGCCTCTGTTTTTTTGGCCGACAATAAAATACTCGGGATATTGTGCTCAACGGCACTTTGCAACAGTTCAAGGCCACTGCCATCAGGCAACATAATATCCAGAATGGCTAAGTCAAAATCCTCTTTATACAACGCTTTTTTCGCAATTTCGTGGGTGGTTAAGTGAGTTACACAATAACCCGCGTGTTCAAGGTAAGCACTAACTATATCAGCAGTATCTTGCTCATCTTCGACATAAATAATACGTGTGTTTAACTTCATTGCACTAGAAATTTCCTGATCTGCGAGGCTTGCCACCGAGGGTGAAAAAACACCTGAGATTGTTCAACATCCATTTTAAAACAACCAAGGAGATTTACATACAAAATTTTGTTGTTTCAAGGGAGAAAGCAGTGGCAAAACGCAGTGAGCGGGTCACTTGTTTTGCACTACTTTTGCGGTCTTGCTGGGGAAGTTTCACGGACATCTGTCCCAAACCTTAAGCAAGTCAAGGGTTGTAGGGTGGCCAAATCAACAGAAGAATAACAAGAATTTCGCGAAACTAGGTAGCAGACACCCATCATAATATAGTTGCAAATTGGCGTGGGTATCTGTGCTAATTCCTTCCTTTTATCACTGCGATTGTTTATCGGTTTTGTGCATTATCTCATTGCCATTGCCATTGCCATTGCCATTGCCATTGCCATCATCTTCATCTTCATCGTCTTCCTGTTCTGGGCGTTGATTTTCTACAAAAATAGTGGCGAGTAAAATAGTTACAACACAAGAAAGTAGAATACTTTTAGCGTAGGGGTAGCTTTTGTAAACCCAATTCCAGCTCCAGAAGGGTTTGGCCGTTGCCTCAGAGACGCCGAAGATATAGTCCATATTTCGCAGTAGGTGTTCACCTAAAACAAGTAAATCCACCACGATAAAAGCTAAGTAGACACCATATAAAAGGATATCTGCATGAGTGGTGTAGATGTATTGCCATTTCTTTGGTTGAAAACGCTTAACAAATTGGAGCGAAAAACGAACTCGGTATTTGAGGATTCTAAAAACTATGATGTCTAATACCAAATGAGTTGTAAGTAAGTACGAGTTCACGATATAAGGAGGTTCACCAGAGGCGAAGAAACTCGCCAAGAGCTTAAAGATTGCAGCCTCTACAATCAGTGATATTAGAATAAGAGAAATAATATGCTTCATATTTTCTTGATATCTTATGAGCAAAGAGACCAATAGTAGAGCGCTAATTAGGAGAAGATGTACGTGATCCACCAATTGGAGATGTACGAATGACACTACACCCGAAAAAGTAATACAAAACAATAAAAAATAACTTGAAGTTGGCATCATCTGATCCTAATTCTCATCTGTATTATCGTATATGAACGCAGACCTCTTGACTTTAACGCTTTGACCTTCTGCCCTAGGATCTTCGAAAATAACACCAGTACTTCCCCCTACAATCTTCGCCAGCTGTGTGGTATTTAGAGTGTGTTGAGTCAATGCTGAAGCCGTTTTGTCTCGGATTAATTCACCTTGCTTGCCTACTCCACGTGGATCATCATTGTGGTGCCCACCTGAGCCACCCTTAACTTTACGCAGTTCGGGCGTATTTAGCACTGAGGGAGCAATATTGTTAACCTGCTCACCTCTTGGATCTTTGTGTTGGTCTAAACCTGAGCCACCCTTAACTTTACGTAGTTCGGGCGTATTTAGCACTAAAGGAGCAATATTGTTAACCTGCTCACCTCTTGGGTCTTTAGCTTGGTCTAAACCTGAACCACCCACTATTTGGTAAATTTGTGACTCCGTCATAGTCTTACCGCTGCGATAGCACTGAGTTGCAACAGCACAATATTTGTCACGATTAGCACCATCAAGTAAACGCTCATTAGTAACTTTTATTATTTTACTTATAAGCTCTTTTATCATGATAAAGCAAAAGGTTAGTATGTTTACTCTTACATTTTTGAATAGCTGCATGTTGATTTCCCTTCAGGATTATTTTCGGTGTTTTGGTTCGCACTACTTTATCGCGAAACACCAAAAATGAGAATAACTTGTTGCTTATGCTGTAAACAAGTGAAACTAAAGAAGCAGTATTAACGAGTAGATGTTAACACATCAATGCTACTGACCTTTGGGGCTTTTGCGCTTTTTTGCAGGAGAAGGACTTTCTCGCCATAGTTTGACGTCCTTCATTTTGGAGCGTAAATCCATAAAATAGTCTGTAATTGGATTGACATCCATACCACAATAAGTACTCCACTCTAAAAAGTACTCGAATGAAAATTTCCGAATCCCTTTTTCATACTCTTCATAGGTTTGCCGCCAGATCCCTACTAAGTCAGCCATCTGCTGGGTGGTTTTATCAGCCGACATTCGCAGTCTTCGAAGATCATCACCTGTACACTTAAATCGGGTTCTGCCCACTCACTTAATCCTTTTTTAATCGGGCTCGCGGATATGCGAAAGTTAAATTTTACGCTGTTACTGTTTCTATTTTGTAAAATCTGGATTGTAACTGCATGTACCAAATTTGCAAGCTTGTTTTACTTTAATGTTGCTAAAATGGTTTTGTTCTTATTTAAAGTTATGAATTTTAATGGTTTTGTGATTTTTTTTTGTAAATTATTTTGTTCGGCAGAATTTTCAGGCGAAGTTTTTGATAAGCTTAATCTCATAAACATAGGGGTTAGTTATTAAGGACATTATATGGATTATCTACGCCAGTATAACGATCTTCATATTTACTATGCGGCATTAAAAAAAGCGAGTATGAAGGAACCAGAAGTGCCTGAGTCAACGGCTAAGTGGCTATCACTTGTGGAAACGACGTTATTTGAGCTACAAGAGCTTGCGCACATGGAAAAAACGTATATGCAGAAATCCAAAACGATGAGTAACTTAGTTGATCTTGTTTATGCCAGCGCACCTACAAGGGATTGACGATAATATATTTTCGGTGAAGGGGGTGACTAGTTTTACTGGCATCCCCCTTTTTTAGATACTGTTTAATTCACCCTAGCCCCTCCAAACACAGACACCCACCACAATATCGATGCAAATTGGCGTAGGTGTCAGAGTTAGAGTATGTTGCTGCTCTGTTACGCTTCAAATCCAGCGGCGAACTTTTCTACAGTATACTTCATATTCTGCACCAAACTTGGCGTGCATCATTCGTTCTTCGTACGGTATATACCATCTATCAGTTATTAAGAAGAAAGCAGCTGTCAGTAAAAAAGATGAAAGGGAGCCACCTAAAAGTATAGCAAAACCAAATATGGCGACAGTGAATCCAAGGTACATCGGGTTTCGAGTATATTTATAAATCCCACTTGCTACCAAGACCGTTGGTTCATCAAACGCCATAATGTTAGTCTCGAGTTTTTTGAATAACTTTTTACCTGTCATTGAAATGATAAAGCCAATACCAATAATAGATATGCCAATTAGGTTATATGGAAAACCGAATGGATGTGGGAAGCCTGCTGCCCAGCAAATAAGGCCCATAGCAATAATAAAAATTAAGAACAAAAATGGTGGTAACAGCATTTTCATCTAAGCACTCCTTTGATAAAGCTTGAGCATACAAGAATCATTTTATCAGTACCTTGACCTATGTTAAGCCTATCTCGCGACGAATACACGAGAGCGTAACATTCGTAATACCTAAATACATCGTAATACGGCGAAGGGCATTTCTTCCACTCTCAGTGTTTTAACATTTTGCGCACTAAGTCTCCCCAACTATTATTTAGCTTATACTTGCAAAAGCCCCGCCTTTTCTGACCAAGGATTTATTGCGTTCGTTGCCACTTTGATCAATATAAAAATACCGACCTACACCACAAAGAACAAAGCGGATATCGAGGGGAAAATCGCCATTTGAAAAGATGTACTCCTTTGAACAGCAGTGCCTGCAACTAAAAAACACGAGCGCGGTGCTCATATTTGAAGAGCTTATAGTAGAATGTGTTATGTCGGCGTTTTATTCAGTGGTTGCAATAGTGTTACCTCTGTTAAACAAACAAATTAAAAAGCACTACGCTTTATTCAGGTATGGGCAACCGTAGTACTTAAACGCTTTCATATCACGCTATATTGTTAAAATGCTAACTGTTGCAGACCACTTAATTAAGCGAATTGCTATAAAAGCGCTCTAACTTATCTAAAAAATCATGCAGCTTTTGATTCATTTCTTGATAGTCATGATTAAGTAATACCTCTGGTTCGTCGACAAATCGATAGTTAGACGCTTTAGTTAAGTCCTCATTTGCCATAAGTAATGCGACGACTTCTTTCGTTAACTCCATATGGCACTGAAAGCCATATACCAACTCTTGATAGGCGACAATTTGCCTTGGGCACCCCTCGCTATATGCAATTACTTGTGCTCCATTGGTAAGCCCTGGCATATCATTATGCCAATGACCCACATCCAATACTTGTCCAAAATGACTAAATAGCGGGTGTTGCATCCCGGCTTCTGTCAAGGTTATCGGGTATTTTCCGATTTCACGTTCAGGGCTAGGTTCAAATGTTGCTCCTAGTGCTTCACCAATAAGCTGGGCTCCTAAGCATATACCAAGCACAACTTTTCCGGCTGTAATGGAGCTTAAAATGATAGCTTGTTCACTTTTAGCATCGAAATGTGGGCATTGTTGAATCGTTGTCGACGGATCTTGAGGGCCGCCCATCACTATTAAAAAATCTATGTCTTCGATACTTTTTGGAAGTGGTTCGGCTTGATAAACTCGTGAGTAGGTGATGGTGTGGCCGCGTTTTTCAGCCCATACTTCATAGGTACCGGGCGCTTCAAAATGTTCATGGATGATAAAGTGAATATGCATCTTTCAACCTTTCGATTAATGTAAGCCATAGATTTTATATCAAATTATCATGGCGTCATTTATAATAACTGACGTTTAATGTTGATAAGTCGCCAAGATGCAAGCAAACGACCTAATCAAAAACGCTCCGAATACACAAATCATAACAAAGACGATTAATATGGCGGCTGGCTATATTGATGACTTCCACTGTCATTCGTGGCACCAAATTGTGTTTCCATTGCGAGGGCTACTACAGTCAAATATTGGGGATAAGCGTAGTATTGTGCCTCACAATGGCATGCTTTACATACCTGCACATACAACTCATAAATCCATCGCAGTGACCAATACAACGTTTTTAGCGATTTACCTCAACCCTAAAAAGTATGTTCAGTATGCGCAGCAGCCTAAATCCTGTCAGGTTACCCCCTTTATCAAAGCATTGATATTAATGCTATTTGAAAACAATACGTACAAGCAGCCACAAGCGAATATCACGCATTTATTGACGGTATTGCGAGATCAAATTGATATGGCAACAAGTTATGAAATCCCTTTGCTCATTCCTACTGACAAGCGGCTTTTATCCATTTTCTCACAACTAAAAGCGCAGCCATATCTTTCATTTACGTTAAAGGAGTGGGCAAATATAGTGGGTGCATCAGAGCGTACTTTGTCTCGATTATGTGCTAGAGAGTTTTCTCAATCATTTGCACGATGGCGGCAAAACATAAGGTTAGTGTTATCTTTGCAATTGTTGGACTCGCAAAAAACCATACAGGAAGTTGCCGTTGAGCTGGGCTATGCCTCTGACTCTGCTTTTGTCCAAGCTTTTAAGAAGCTATTCAACCAAACACCAAAAAAGTACCGTACTGATAACTTACAGTAAAACGCAGGCTGGCTTACTACATTGAGTAAAACTCCATCACCTTATGGTGTAAAGTGGCCATGCTTCATCAACTTTGCTTAGGGTTAAAGTATCTTGTCGCGTATTCTTTTAAGTTTTCTTCTTATTATGTAGTCTAACTGGGTTTTGATTAGTGGAGACATTTGCCGATGTTGCGAATTTTTTTTATGTGCTAGCTTAGGGTTAGCACCAATAGTGGGGGTATCAGCCCAAGAGGTAATGACCCCAGAGAAGCTATGGCAAGTAAAGCGCGTAAGTGCACTTGGGTTATCTAAAGATAAAACACATGTGATTTACCGAGTTACTACACCAAGCGTTGAGAATAATGACTTTGATAGTAAAGTGTATCAAGTACCATTAAAAGGCGGCACTGCGCAGCTACTCACCGCTTATCAGGGAGTGCTATCAGATAACAATGTGTCACCTGATGGTAGCAAAAAGTTATTCCATGATAGCGTTAAAGTAGAGTCTATTTTAGCCACAGATAGATACCAAGCATTAACTCAAGCCAATGCTTATGTATTTGACGATTTAAACTACCGTCATTGGGATACATGGAAAGATGGCAGCGTTAAACATGTTTTTTATCAAGACCTTATCACGGAAGAAAAAGTCGACATTATGAAAGGGATGCCTTTTGATAGTCCAACGTCACCATTTGGTGGCTCCAGTGACTACATTTGGTGCCCTAAAGGTGAGAATATCTACTATGTCAGTAAAAAACTGACCGGCACAGAGTATGTAACAAGCACCAACACTGATATTTATCGCTACAACTTAGCCAGTAAGAAAACCACAAACCTGACAGAGCAAAACTTAGGTTATGATAAAAGTCCTGAATTTTCGCCAACAGGCCAGCTTGCTTTTTTGCGTATGGATGAGCCTGGTAACGAAGCTGATAAAAACGACATAATTGTTAATCTGGGTGAAAGAGAAGTAAACCTGACGGCACACTGGGATGGCACGGTGAGTAGCTTTGAATGGAGCCACGATGGTAAGCACATTTATTTTATCGCGCCAATAGACGGTACAATTCAGCTGTTTCAGGTTGCAGTAAATCGTAAAACAAAAGATAAGCCAAAAATTAAGCAGTTAACCAAGGGTATGTTTGATGTCAATGGCATCGTTGCAGCCTTGGATGGTCAGCTGGTGGTTACGCGAAATAGCATGAACCAAGCGAAAGAGATTTTCCGTTTTGATCTCAATAGCAAAAAGCTTGTCGCGCTAACCAACGTAAATGAAGCACTGTATGCAGGTCTTGATTTACCGAATGTTGAAAAACGAATGGTGAAGACAAAAGACGGTGAAGATATGCTAACGTGGGTGATCTATCCACCTAATTTTGATAAGCGCAAGCAATATCCAACCCTGTTATATCTACAAGGTGGTCCGCAGTCACCGTTGTCTCAGTTTTATTCATACCGCTGGAATTTCCAAGTGATGGCATCACAGGGCTACATTGTGGTGGCACCAAATCGTCGTGGTATGCCAGGTCATGGTGTGAAGTGGAATAAAGACATAAGCCAAGACTGGGGTGGCAAGGTAATGCAAGACTACCTTGATGCGATAGATAATGTGGCTAAAGAATCTTACGTTGACAACAAACGAATTGCAGCTATAGGTGCAAGTTTTGGTGGTTACTCTGCATTTTACTTAGCTGGTAAACATGAAGGGCGATTTAAAACCTTTATCTCTCACTGTGGTATTTTTGACTTACGCAGTATGTATGGCACAACGGAAGAAATGTTCTTCGTGAACCATGAACTTGGTGGTGCGTATTGGGAGAAAAATAACGCGGCAATCAACAAGGCTTACGCGCAATTTAATCCAATCAGCTATGTCGACAAATGGGATGCTCCCATGTTTGTGATCCATGGTGGTAAAGATTACCGAGTTCCTCTAAGCCAAGGCATGCAAGCTTTTCAGGCAGCTAAATTACGTGGACTAAAAAGCCGTTTCTTATATTTCCCTGAAGAAAACCACTGGGTACTGACACCGCAAAACGGCATAGTATGGCAGCGCGAATTCTTCAAGTGGTTAGATGAGACACTATAGTCAATATAACAATCATCATTGATTGAATAATAAAACTGTACGCGGAATAGCAACGTCTTTGAGTCGTTGTTATTCCGATACAAAAACAGGCGGTTAATGTTGTATCTGCGACTTTTAATCGTAATCTTCGTAATTAAGAAACTTATT
Organism: Pseudoalteromonas sp. PS5; assembly: GCF_004103255.1. NCBI lineage: Bacteria > Pseudomonadati > Pseudomonadota > Gammaproteobacteria > Alteromonadales > Pseudoalteromonadaceae > Pseudoalteromonas > Pseudoalteromonas sp. PS5. Next base: position 16,616 of record NZ_RCSQ01000044.1, on the reverse strand, counting down.
CTCCAATAAAAAAATGCTGCCAAAAACCTTGCTACGGCAGTGTGCTATCAACAAGATAGCTATCCCATATAGACAAAGTAAAAGTGTCGCTAACAAGCAACCTTTATCGCAATGCTTGAGCTGAACCAATCTATTTGAGTCCAATGAGTTTAACTCTAAGGTATTATCAACCTATGTAAATGAAGTAGGTAATCAAGCGCGCTACAGTGTAATCACTGAAAACAATTAGGGTGATTAGCATATGATTAAACAGATATTTTTGATTTTTATTTTGACGATTAGCACTTTTACTTCGGTTGCAAACGCATCTAATGAGCACACAGTATTAATCGTACTAACCAGCCATGATCAACTTGGCACTACGGGGCGAAAAACAGGGTTTTGGCTCCCTGAATTAACACACCCATATTACCGTTTAAAAAAGGCTAATATCAACGTGGATATTGCCAGCATTAAAGGTGGCCTTGCACCAATAGATGCAAAAGCATTGGCTGAGCCGGACGATTACCATCAGGTTTTTTTAAATGACGCGGAGTTAATGACTAAGGTGATCAATACGATCCCACTAAACCAAATAGATGCAAATGAATATGATGCGGTAATTTTTAGTGGCGGATCTGGGCCTATGTGGGATTTCCCTGACAATCGTGATGTTGCGCGTGTCGCTTCCGATATTTTAAATAAAAATGGAGTACTTGCTGCTGTTTGTCATGGTGTAGCAGCGATCACGAATGTTAAACTTGCGAACGGAGATTATTTAGTTAAAGGTAAGCGGGTGACAGGGTTTAGCAATCAAGAGGAAAGTGATTTAGGGACAACGGATATCGTCCCATTTCTATTGCAAAACCGGCTTATCGAACGTGGCGGTATTTACTCCTCAGCAGCTGCATGGCAAACCAATGTAATAGAAGATGGTCAGTTAATTACGGGACAAAACCCAGCATCAGCAACACTGCTCGCTGAGAGAGTTATCGCGAAGCTAAAAGCAAATAATTGACGCAGCCTGCGGGGTTTACTAAAGGCTCACAACTTTGTGTTCAACAGAAAGTAGCCTGTGTGGCGACAAGTCTTGTTAAGCTAGTTGAGTTTCAAGTGAGTTGGCAGCTATAGCGTACATAAATCGTAGGCATACTCGAGTAATCTGAGCTTCGGATGAGGGATGCCTTTTTTAACACGTTTGGTTTGGCGCTACTTCCATTTTCAAAAACAACGAGCTAACTTACTCATAGCCCCAGTCTCAGGTTAAACAGTTAACAGATATTAGGAAGGTAAAGCTATGTATAAAAGGATAATGAGTGCGCTTTGGATGTTGTTGGCTGTGCAGAGCCAAGCTGCAGAAGAGGCGTTGACAATAGACAGTGTAGTACCAAGTCATATGGAGCTGGCCTTTCCAAACGATGCTAAGGTGTATCCAGACAGCAGTGATTTTACAGTGCTTAACGCTGTGCTGATGAGTAATGATAGCGGTGAACGATTTGCAACAGTTACCCTTAAAAACCAATCAAGTGGACGGCGCACATTAACGCACAAACACCTGTTAGCATTGACGGCAAATGGTCAACGGATCATGCCTATGGAGCTTTCAGAGCACTTTAATGGTGGGGAAACCCTCTCGTTAACGTTATCGTTTGGTGAGAGTAAATTCCCATTGCTCCAAGTTTACACAAGAAATTAGTTTCGACCCTACCTGAGGCTAATTTAATTCGCGGGTTATAGATGTAAGCTAGCCATTTCATAGGCCAATTATTGCGTAATTGAGAGTGGCGTCTGCGCCGCGATATTCATTCCTACAAGATAAGAATGCTTACGCACTTGAGACACAAGTACGTAAGGTTTAACTTATAGATTAAAAATGGCAATAAAGCGCTTGATTGATCAACCTTACGTGCGCAAATTAAATTTTTGTACAAGCTGCGCCAGTGTTGTTGCTTGGGTACTCAGAGCCTCACCAGAGCGTGCGGCAACTTGAGTGTCTTGCAGTGAGTTTCGGCTTGATTCTTCAATATGCGAAACATCACGCGCCATTTCACTTGCCACAACTGACTGCTCTTCTGTTGCTGTTGCAATAGATTGGATCATGGAAGCAATTTCTGAGGCACTTTTCACGATTTCTCCAAGTTGAGAGCCAGCGACTTCGGCCATCACGACACTTTGCTCTACTTGGCTGACGCTACTTTGCATTGAGTTGACCGCGTGATCAGTTTGTTGCTGTATTGACTGTACTGTCGAAACGACTTCCTCAGTGGCTTGTGAAGTGCGTTCTGCTAAGGTTCTAACTTCATCTGCTACGACAGCAAAGCCTCGTCCTTGCTCTCCAGCTCTCGCTGCTTCTATGGCTGCATTGAGCGCGAGCAAGTTAGTTTGCTCGGCAATACTACCTATGACGCCTATCACATTACCAATTTGGCTGCTCAGCTCTCCAAGGCTAGTAACATTGTCTGCGGTGTTTTGTACGTCCTTTGACGCGGCTCTTATCTTGTCTATTGTTTCGCCGACAGATTTACCGCCTTGGCTAGCAAGAGAGCGAGCTTGCTCTGCATGCCCAGCTGCAATTTGACTTTGTGCTGCCACTTCCGACACTGTGGCACTCATTTCTTCAATTGCGGTAGCCACTTGGGTTGATTGATCTGAAGATGTTTGGCTTCGCACAGCTATCTGATTATTTGTTTCAGCAATACAATGGCTAGAGGTACGCACCTCACCGACAACTTTGCTAATTTCTTTTAGAAGGTGGTTAAGGGAGGCTGCCATTTTATTTGTTGATGTTGCTAAGCTATCTATTTCATCCTGGTTTTGATGAATAATATCAGGTTGAGAAATATCTCCATTGCTGACACGCTCAGCAATTTCTAGTACTTGATTTAATCTGGTAATAATAGATTTATTTAATGAGTAAGCAATTACTAAGCCTAATATCGCGGCAATTATACAAATAGTAATAATAATCAAAAGCGTTGAGTTTAATCCATTAACCAACTGGTCGAGAGACTGAGTCGCATCGTCTCGTTCCTCAGTTGCAGAGACGGTTAATATTTTCTTCAAAGGTTGGAGATAGTTTGTGTCGGCGAGCTGAATAGCACGGGTGCTGCTTTGTGCATTACCGTTGCTGGCGAAAATCGTGGCATCTATCTGTTTATGGTATTGAGACATCAAGCGCATAATCTCAGCCATTTTTTGTCGGTCAGATGCTTTGGCTGATTCATAGAAATACAAGGTTTCGTGTGTTTCCTTAAAGTCTTCCAATAGCTCATTAAACTGACGCTTTTTACTCAGATCACCATTAGCATATTCCAGTGCAGATGCCTCAAGTCTATGACCTATATCCAATAATTTGTTGTAATAAATCATACCGGGGAGATCATCATTTTTGATCTCAAGTGCACGCGATGTTTCAGTCGACACCTTAAACCATACGAAAATACTGGATAGTGTCATGAGTAAAATCAGAGTACCAAATGCGAAATAGAGTTTTTTACTTAGCTTCATTGTTACAACCAGAGAGTAGAGAGTCTTTATTGAGATAGATTATTTTTATGTGCACTGTAATTAGTTTGCAGTTCAGCTGCGGTTTCATCGCATTTAATCGTAACGATTTGTTATTATTAAGCGCCATTGAAGAAAATGAAATAAGTCAGTTAGTCATACCGGAGTATTTCATTTTTAGATATATAGCACGCAGCGTAAAGAGGCTTTTTGCACTGATTTACTTATACACTGGATTGATAGTTGTTGCATTATTTATTGCGCTTAGTTGAATTTTATTTGACGTGAATCAGCTATTTAAAAGGTGAATTTATGGATGTGAAAACCCGTTGAGATGAATAAGAATAATTGTTGATAAGGAAAAGTGCGGTGGCTTTAACCGCACTTAATTTGCTAACGTTTTAGCTTAAATTTTTGAACTAACTCCGATAGCGCTTTAGCTTGTTGGTTTAGTTCTTTGGCCGAATGCGCAGCGACTTGAGTATCATTCAATGAACTTTGGCTAGATTGCTCTATGTGAGCAATATCTTTTGCCATTTCACTGGCCACAACAGATTGTTGCTCAGTTGCTGTTGCAATAGATTGAATCATCGTTGCGATTTCCGATGCGCCTTTTACTATGTCTTCTAATAGCGAACCGGCTTTTTCAGCCATAGTAACGCTTTGCTCAACCTGTGCAACGCTGCTTTCCATTGAGGCTACGGCATGCTCCGTCTGTGTTTGGATAGATTGAACAGTTGACACTACTTCATCGGTGGCTTTGGATGTTCTTTCTGCTAATGTCCTTACTTCGTCTGCGACCACGGCAAAACCCCGTCCTTGCTCACCTGCACGAGCAGCTTCTATGGCTGCATTCAACGCCAGTAGATTCGTCTGCTCTGCGATACTACCGATCACACTTATTACATTACCAATTTGATTACTAAGCTCTCCTAGGTTGGTTACATTATCAGCGGTGTTTTGCACATTACTCGATGCTTCTTTTATTTTAGTTATGGTTTGACCAACCGAATCGCCACCTGCACTGGCTGAAACTCTGGCTTGATCTGCATGCCCCGCAGCGACTTGGCTTTGCGAGGCTACTTCAGAAACTGTTGCGCTCATTTGCTCAATTGCAGTTGCGACCTGTGTAGATTGCTCTGACGCGCTTTGGCTTCTGTTTGCTATCTGGCTATTAGTATCCGAGATTTCATTACTGGAGACTTGTACATCGTGAACCACTTTAGTGATAGCCACAAGTAGAGTATTCAGCGATGCTGACATTTTGTTTGTGGCATCCGCAAGACCGTCAATTTCATCAACACCGTCGTGACTAATATCTGGTTGAGATATATCTCCTTCGCTGATCCGTTCAGCCACTTCCAGTACCTTGTTCAATCTAGAAACAATAGATTTGCTGATGAAAAATGCAATGGTTGCACCGAATATTGCGGCAATCAATGTGATCAGAATGATGATAAGTAGCGTGGTATTTAATCCATCTACTAGCAAGTCGAGTGCGCTTTCTGCATCGTGGCGCTCTTCCTCAGATGAAACACTGAGAATTTTTGCAAGCTCGACCAATAAGCTGTTGTCGAGCTGCTGAAGGCTAGCTACTGCACGAGCTTTTGCACCGCCGTCATACTCGCTAAATATGTACTCCGCTTCTTTTTGAATTTCATCATACATTGACTCAATGGTTGCAATGTCTTTTACTTCGTTTTCTTTTTGTTCAAGTGGTTTGAGTTTTGCGAGATAATGCTTGAAACTATCAGAATCTTCCTTAAATTCTGCTTTTGCTCCCGGTTCACCCATGGTGTAGGCAATAATTGCCGCGAGCATATCGCCTGATTCATCGACTAACTCAAGGTAGTAGCGCACGCCAGGTAAATCATCGCTGAGGGATTCCTGTAAATTGGTAGACTGCAGCGCATCATTGAATTCTTGCTCTTTGGCTTTGTCTAAAATGGACTCTAAATCTTCACCTATGGTTTGTTTGAGCTTATAGACGCGGCTTTTGATCCGTTCGTGAGATGTGGGATCATAGGAATCGAATACCTGACGGTTAACTTTTTCGTGAAATTGAGTCATAGTATTTAAGATTATTGCCATTTTTTCCCGATCAGATTGCTTGGCTGACTCGTACTTGTACAGCTCCTGCTGAGTTTGCTTAAATTGAGCAAATAACTGGTTGAAATCGCTTTTTTTACTAATGTCGCCGTTGATGTATTCAAGCGCTGATGTTTTGAGTTTATGCTCTATATCGATGAGTTTGTTATATAACAATATACCGGGTAAGTCGTCATTTTTAACTTCTAATGCTCGAGCTGTTTCGGTTGAAACCTTAACCCAAACAAATGCGCTCGAACAAGTCATTAGCAGTATTAATGCGCCGAACGCTACAAAGAGCTTTTTACTTAAATTCATAACACACCTATTTGGTAGATAGCGTGCTTTTCCTTGCCCGTAAAGTTATCGTTCAATGAGCCCAAGTCAAAAATGAGCATAGCTATGTCACCTTTGTACGATCAGCTGCCGATCCAGCGAAACGATATTGTGGTTGGTTAAAAATCGAGGTTTGCATAACTAACCGATTTCAATCCCAGATTAAATAATAGTTTAAAAAGTCAAATAGGCTAAAATTAAAAGTAGCTCCGCTGTGTTGTGAAACAGTGAGAACCCTACCTCACCTAAAGAGGCTTTTACTGCTACGGTACTCGCATTACCAGCCCCACATTCATTGCGCTTGGTAACCAAACGGCTAGCTGTGAATGGAGCGTTTGTACAGCCACATTGGTGTGATGAGCACAGGAGCTTATTGCATCTCGTAAGCGCAGAGGCTTAGTTTGTAGATGGAGTAAAAAGTCTGCTTGCCAATCGCTTATCGTGCAAGCCTTGATACGGTATTGCTGTCGAGACACTGCAATATGCGTCTGCATTGGCTCTGGTATCGTGTATGGTGTAGATTGTTCAAGTTGCGCAATAAGTGGTAGCAGGGGGTAGTCGGTATGAATAAGCTGTGCTGATTCTGGCACTGCGATAGTAAAGTCCTCCGCTATCCCACACAGTAGCTCTATTTCATTTATTGCTGGGGTGGGCAGGGCGGTTTCCGATCCGGTTTCCGATCCGGTTTCTGGTCCGGGTTTTAGTAGAGCTTGTGCTTTTGCTCGCTCAAACTTGGCAAGCTCTGCGGGTATACTCAGCATCGCTTGCTGATGAGCGGAAAAATCTCCAATGGGTTTTGTTTGCCTCAGAAAGTCAGCAAAGCGCCCGCCAAGCTGATGCAGTGTCCAAGACTCTGAGGGGAGGCTGACGATGAAAGCTTTGGCGAATGTTTCAAACACTTCCTCTCCCATAAATTGGTTAAGCAGCGCAAACTCGCCCTTTAGGCATTCGACCAACCGCATCACATAGCCTGCTGCATAGATGTCGACTCTTCTCATCGCCCCCAATTTTTTCGTACTTTTTATACAGTCATGTAGCATTACACCATGAGGGTTGGCTGCGATATTTAGCTTTTTTTCTAGGTCGCCTCGCACCATTAAAACTGTGCTAAGCCACTGCTGAGTTTGCGTTAAATCTGGCGTTTTCATTTGATTAATTCTGCTCTGTCATTAACGATTGGAGTTGAAATGGCGTTAAGGGTGGTGCCAGTCTCTTGCTCTGGAATGTGTCCAGCAAGCACTGATTTTGCTTTGTTTAACTCATCCACAAGTTCACCAAAGCTTGGGATATTGGCATCCCATTCAAGCAAAGTAGACACACCACCGGTTAAATGTTGCGCCAGTTGATAGAGTTGCCAAACTCTTGCGGGTACTGGATGATCATGAGTGTCTATTAAACAATCACCGCAGTCACTAGGACCTGCTAGATGGAGTTGGACAATGTGTTGATGAGGGAGCTGACGAATAAAAGCTTCAGCGTCAAACCCGTGATTGAAACTACTCACAAAAACGTTATTTACATCCAGCAGCATACCGCAGCCAGTTGCTTTGACTAACTCACTAAAAAACTCGCTTTCAGTGAGGGTCGAGTGTTGAAATTCAAGATATGTTGATGGATTCTCAAGTATTAAAGGGCGCTCTAAAAAACTCTGTACTTGGTCAACACGCTTGATAACGTGTTGCAGACTTTCGTCAGTGAGTGGCATAGGCAGTAAATCGTGGCTATTTAGGCCTGCAATACCTGTCCAGCATAAATGATCAGAAATAAGCTGCGGCTTGACATACTCACCCAACGCTTTAAGTTTACCTAAGTATTCAAGATTGAGTGGATCGCTACTACCTATGTTCATTGATACACCATGCATCACGAGTGGATATTGCTCCTTGAGTTGAGCAAGCACATGCCGACCATAGCCGTGATTATCAATATAGTTCTCACTGATGATTTCAAACCAGTCTACACCAAGTGATACTCCGCGCGCTAAGTGAGACATAATAACGGGGTAGTGTTGGCTGCGAAGGCCAACACCAAATCCTAAGTTGGTTAATTGTTGTGTAGCGGACGCAGCAAACTGCTGTGTCCGGATTGGATTTTTCATACTCGCTCCCAATCAAGTTGATGGAGGCAGTGCAAGGCGAATATCTGAAGGCTCTGGTTTATCTATGGGCGTATTATCCTCTTTCAACAATCCATTGGCATTACAGTAAGCCTGCCATGCAATATCGTACACTGCATCCCTTTTTTTGTAGGGCATGAAGTCTTCGTTTTGACCTTTTATATTTTTGTATTTAATCGGCGAGAAGGTGTTATCTTTTAAGTCAAACTTAAATAGCTGCATCTCGTATTCATTGTCTTCACCAGAAAGCTCAGGGAATAGTTGAGAAGCAGAGATAGGTACAGCACAGCCGCCCAAGTTGTTACACTTGTTATCGGCAGGCGCACTTTTTGGCCCAGTCGATACACTACCACCACAGCTCCCGCCCGGGGTTGTACTATGCACGAAACCACAGCCACCTTGAGCTTTACAATCGTTACTGCCCTTACAGCTGTGATAAACCTCAGGAGGTGGCAAGTTATCAGCGCCAATGTTGGTGTAACTCATTCCTTGACAGGCATGGTAGAGGGTATTTGGATCTTGTGTTTTAATCCCAGTAACTAAATCAGGTGCAATTCCAGTCGTTGCCCAACAGATAGAAATTCTATCGCCAGAGCCACCCATCGCAGGACCTGGAAATTCATTGGTTTTACCTGACCAATAGCGGTCAAGTGCCGTGGTTAGCCCTTTAATCGTACCCACTGCTGATTGACTAAATAATTGGTGCGTATTACCAATATTGGATGTCAGTTTTAAGTTATTTAGTGCCTTCACAACGCTGGTTACACAAGGTAGATTTGGGTTGGCTTTAGCCGCTTTATCACCACCTTTGGGATCCAACAATGCCTCGTTCCAGCTATTCCCCTCAGCAAACCAAGTCGGCCAAGTGATGTAGCGCTCGTTTGACTTGTTTGCAGGCTTTTCAAATTCGACGATGAGCTTCATTGTATCTGTAAAAATCTGAAAGTGGTCTTTGTACTTGTTGGTGATCCGTGCACATGCTGACCCTGAAATTGGGCCCTCTTCGGGGCTTGCAGGATAATCCGCTTTCAATGCTTCCGCACTGGGTTGGAACTTCTCTTCTACGGTACTGAGATGTGTATCATCAGCTTTAGCCGCTTTTGCTGCCAGTAGAGTTTGTGCCCACTTTTCATCAGCCCAGCGTTTGCATATCATGTCAGCTACACCATCGCCTTCTCCTTGATCGGTAATGGCATTCACGTTATTCATTAGTGCTTCTTTTAATGCAGTGTGATCTTCTTGAACGTAAAGTGAGCCCTTAATTCCAGGGAATTGCGCCTTGTAATCTTTATTACCGGGGCGTTCATTAAAATAGTCACGCTGAATGGTCGCGTAGTCGAGCAAGCTCGTGCCATCATCATATTGGATCTGAATGTAATCCCAATAGCAGAGGTACATGTGTCCAATCGAACCAAATAGCGGTAGGTTCTTTTCGGTGTAATCTGGCTTCCACCAATCAAAGGGAGCTTGCTCAAAATATTTTGGTCTTGTGGTGTTCTCATTCACTTTAACGCATGAGTTCTTAATAATTTTTTTGGCGTTTTCTTCCGTTTCCTCAATCAACATAAAGAGTAGTGTTTGCTCTTTGTTAAGTTCTGTGGCATTGACACGGAGATCCTTTAACGTCTTGTTTGGAAAGATCCGTTTAAAATAAGCCTGAACTTCAGGGCTGAGTTTAGACAAGTCATCGCTACAATCGGCAAAGTCTAAAATATGAGGGATACCACTTTGGTTGTTATAGCACTTCCAGCCATACTGTTCATCAATTAGCGCTGGGCTGGTAAAACTTGGTGTTAGGCCCAGCTTACTTGCCATGTTTGAGGCAAGTTGTAAGTGCAACATCTCTTCGATAAAAACACTATACACGCCGTTAAACACTTGTTGGTTCACAGAAAGTTCAAAAGCGTTCTTTTGGTTGTTTGGGTCATCATCATCACCCACCAAAGTATCGATATCAAATAGGGGCTTAAGCTCTACGTCGTAGCCTTTGTTTAGGCGGTGCTCTGGAATATATCCCGCTGTTGGGCTAAGTCCAGGCCAGTAGCGACCGGGGTATAGATCTGACGGATCTGCAATTTGGTGAGTTCCTTGAATTGAATAAAGTCCTGTCATGTAAAGTGGGATGGTAAAGAGTTCAACATTAATTGCAGCCTGAGCAATTGCTCTCAAACAGGATAAATCAGCAGCTTTATACTGACTATCACGGGCTTTAATTTGTTGCTTTTGGGCATTACTTAGCATCGCGCCGGCATCAATTTCTTCTTTTACTTCAACAACAGATTGATCCGTTTTGTTTTGCACATTCATGGTTTGCTCCTTTGTGACGGTGAATGTTGTGCAATACCACAGGCTTAAATAGTACTAATCTGTTTAAATATGTGTTCAATTTTAAGGAGTAAACAAGGCACGAACAGCGTTAAATATTTCATATTAAAAACAACTTAATAGCAAAATTTTTGCCTGATTACTGGTACAGCCTTTTCACCTCAAAATAGATCATGTGATTAAGCAAATTGGCATAAGTTAGGATACAGACGGCGTACCTAAAGCAACTTAGAACTTAAGCATATAGGCATATGTAATAAACACACGAGATAAAAGTAGACGTAAATTAGGAAAAATTCGATTACGGAGTATTACGTATCAGTAACTTTTTTATAACGTGCTAGTGTGAGTGATGAAATTGGTGGCTGCAGCGAGGCTGAAAAGTGGTTTAAAGGTGACCCTTTAAACCACTTTGAATATGAATTTAAAACTTAGTTGGTGCAGGTGGCACTGTTAGTGTCTTTTTCGGGTTGTCTTTTAACTCTTTCAATAGCTCTTCGACCGCACGCTCGACAGAAGGGTCTTTACCTGCGTGGATCAGTTCAGGCCTATCTATCACCTCGATATCAGGGCTTACTCCTTCATTTTCAATGATCCAGTTGCCGTCATTATCTAGGATACGGAAGGTTGCTGCTATCACTTGGCCTCCATCAACAAGGCTTGGGTTTCCGGAAATCCCAATTAAGCCCCCCCAAGTGCGTGTACCAATTAGCTTTCCTAGACCCGCTTGGCGGAAATAGTAAGGTAGGGCATCACCACCTGAACTTGAATAGCCGTTGATCAACATCGCTTTTGGACCGTCGTGGGCAAATTGTGGAGTTTTTGTTGGCTCAACACCACGACGTTTCCAGTAATTAAGCGGTTTACGAGCAAGCCAAGTAATAATGTGCTCAGGAATAAAACCACCACCATTATAACGATCGTCGACGATCAGCGCTTCTTTCGTTGTTTGTGGCATAAAGTTCTTAAATAAAGAACGGTTACCATCATAATGCGTATTTGGTAGGTGGACGTAGCCGATTTTACCATCGGAAAGCTTGCTTACGTAGTCAGCCCGTGATTGCACCCAAGCCATGTAACGTAGTCCTTGCTCACTGGCAACAGGCTTGACCGTTGTCTTCCAGCTATTTTCGGCACTTGGAGACTTGCTTAGAACAAGCTCAACCTGCTCACCTTGGGTATTTTCAAGTAACTCATAAAAGTTAACCACTTCCTTTACTGAGCGACCATTTACAGAGATGATGTAATCACCCACATTGGCATTGACGCCTGTCTCGTCAAGCGGTGAGCGGTAGTTCTCATGCCAATTTTCACCTTTAAAGATACGTTCAATTTTCACATAACCTGATTGGTGAGCGCTTATTTCTGCACCAAGCAAGCCGTGCTTTTTGCGCTCGGCTGTTGGAGCATCACCAGATTGCACGTAAATGTGACCGGCGTTTATCTCTCCTGCAATTTCACTTAGTACGTAGTCTAGGTCGCTACGATGCGCAACTGCATTGGCAAGAGGCTGATACTTCTCTAAAATTGCATCCCAATCTTGGCCATGGTGATTCTCATCGTAGAACCAATCACGCAATGTACGCCAGCCTTCTACATACATTTGTTGCCATTCAACTTTAGGGTCGATTTTCAGTGTCATCTTAGATAGGTCAAGCTGACTGCTCTTTAAGTCCTGTTTTGGCTTAGGTGCGATAACACTGTAATTATTGCCAGCACGAGCAATTAGATGCTTACCGCCAGCGGCAACCTTATAGCTGCTTACCCCTTCGGCAACTGTTTCTAGTTTGCTATCAGGTTCGCTACCAAGTAGCTTTAATGCACCACCTGTTAGTGTTAGAACGCCACCGTCGACACCTGTTAGCGCACCGTAGTTACCGGCTGGAGCGGAGAGGGATACAACCCGAGACATAAAGCCGTTGGCATCAATATAATTTTCTTTTTTGGTGCTATCAGCTTTTGCTTCATCGTCTGATTGAATGCTTAACTCATCGCTTTCAAACGCGTTTAATGGCTTGATATGATTGTTTACCGCGACGCTGTAAATACGTGTGGCGTTGTTGAACATATAATCAAATTCATAGCTACTAAAGGTGAGGTTGTAGTCGCGTTCAGACGTAAAGTAAATGTAGTTACCATCTGGCGAGAAAGTCGGGTTACGCTCGCTGGTCATTTCGTCAGTCAGTCGAGTGACCTTTTTATCTTTGATATTATAGTGCCATAGCGAGGCGTAGCGGTTCTCGTTGTTTTTAACAAAAACAATATCTTCGCTGTTAGGTGACCAAGTGTATTCGGTTAAACCATCTTCATCGTATTTGGCGGTATCAATTTTATGCGTATCACCAGATTTCGCATCAACCCACCATAGCGTGTGGTTTTTATCAGCAAAGAGCAGTTTGCTGTTATCAGCCGACCAAATTGGCGTAAAGCGCCAGATGGTACCATTGTCGGTTAACTGGATGGTTTTGTTGTTATTTGCTCTATCTTTAAGATAGATCTCATATTCACCTGTTTTATCACTCATGTAGGCAATATAACGGCCATTTGGTGACCAGCTTGCTTCAATCTCTCGGCCTTCTGGGGTGTAAGAAATGTTGCGAGTTGGACCTTGTTTTACTGGAACAGAGAATAACTCACCACGAGCAGTAAACAATGCACGTTTACCATCATGTGAAATATCCATTGAATCAATAAAATCACTGACATTTTTGCTGTAAGGCATGGCATATTGGCGCACACCAGCAACATCAATGTTTAGCTTTTTGGCAGACTTTGTCGCTTCATCAAAACGATATAGGTAACCGCCATTTTCATAAACGATGGCGTCAGGACCTGCTGATGGCCACAAGACATCAAAGTCTTTGTGGTCAGTCATTTTTACTGGAGACTTACCGTCGCGATATTTATACAGGTTGAGTGTATAGTCACGATCAGATACAAAATAAATACTGTCATTTACCCAAGTCGGTTGCTGATCCGTTGCTTTATCAGTGGTGAGCTGTTTAGACGTGTTGTTTTCAAGGTCGTAAACCCACACATCTTGTGCACGGCCACCGCGTGAGCGTTTCCAGGTTCTAAACTCCCTGTCGATAGGGGTGTAAACATACTTGCTGCCATCAGGCGAGAGCATACCGCCACCGGTTTCTGGGATGGCCATCGGCTGCTCAAGTCCACCTTCGACAGGTACCATATATGGGCGACCCATGCGTTTACCCCATGGGGTGCGGTTTGCTCTGAACACGATATGTTTGCCGTCAGGCGTCCAATCCATCACCCGATAATCAAAACCACCGCGGGGAGGCATCGCGCCGACATCGTTATAATAGGTGAGCTGTTTTAACCCTGAACCATCGGCATTGATAACATAGATCTGGCGGCTACCATTGTACTCAGCGGCAAAAGCAATTTTGCTACCATCTGGTGAAAACTTAGGAAAAGTTTCAAAACCAATGTGGTCAGTTAATCGCTGACTTTTCCCTGAATTGGTATCTGCGATATAAATGTCGCCAGCATAGACAAAAGTGACTTTATCTTTGTGAATGTCAGGAAAGCGAAGTAAGCGAGTATCTTCTGTTTGATACGCTGAAACAAAAGGCGCGGCTGCCGTAGCTATGGCGAGCACGAGTGTTTTTATTTTCATCATAATATAGGCGTTTCCGTTATTATTTTGATACATAATAACGATTAAGCACTGAAATGCACCCAATTTAGATGAGTAGCTTGTTTCAAAATGTGAAAAACACCCCAACGCGGAGTGTGGTCGCGAAGGGATGTTGAGTTGTTGGGGGAGGATCAATGAGGCACTGGTGTACCTCAATATTGTGTCAACTTAGAACTGTGCAACAAAAGTTAGGTTGCTTGTTTCGCCGCCATCTGTGTCAACAACACTACCTGTAAGGTAGTAAGTGTCATTGAAGAAGTACTTCGCTTCCACCGCTAAGTCTGAGTCATATGAACCAAGGCCAAGTGCAAAGTTACGAGTGAAGTAGTAGTTTGCTAGTACATTCGTCACATTGTCATCAAAGCCTTCGATGTCAATGCGGTTATGTTCCACGTCGATTGTGAAGTAGCTTTCGCCACCTACGTGCATCAAATAACGAGCACTTAGGTTTAGGTAATCAAACTCATCTTCGGTTTCAATGGTAAAACCAATATAATCTGTAGAGTTGAGCTCATGGTTGTATTCTGCTTTGAACCAAGTTGTATCACCATGTTCGAACTCTTCCTGACGAATACTTAGCTTTAGGTTCTCGTTATATAAGTAACCAAAGCCAAAAGAGTAGTGATCGTCAGCTTCACCAAGATCTGAAATACTACCAGTAACAAACCACTCTTTAGTGATAAACCCTTCACCGTGAGCAGAAAAGGCATTTGAGAAATCATCGTTGGCATAGCTTAGGCCAACATTACTGTCTGTATCTAGGTAACCAAAGTCATCCCATACGCCAACTGATTCTTGAGGTGCGAAAAAGTAGTCAGAAGAAAGCATCAGTAAGCTGTTATCGGAGCTATCGTAGTCTGTGTAACTAGCAGCGTTGAACCACTCTTTTTGAACGTTTCCTGCGTTAGCTTGAGCGGTCGCTGAAACAAGTAGTGAAACAGCTGCGATAGATAGTAGTTTTTTCATGTTCATCCTTTATATTTCCATACATTGAGCTACATCGACTCAACGGCGCGCATAGTAGTATTAGAAATCTGAACAGGAACTGACAGAGATCAAAAATTGATGAATTGGCGTAATCGCTTAGCTTTACTTATGCTTTATTTGTATCTGCACTTCGGTTTTAGTTGGTTTACATGTAAATAGGAAGCGTAATGTCAAAGTCGTTTCATGGTATTTCTATAGGTACTGAGAAGTCTCAAGAAAATATCTACTTAACCTTAATACTCAGCGGTAAGCTCACCCATGAAGATTACGTTGCTATTACCCCTATCATTGAAGAGGTGATAAAAACGGTAAAATCTCCAAAAGTGTATGCACTGATTGATGCGATTGACTTTGAAGGTTGGGAGCTTAGGGCTATGTGGGACGATTTTCAGATAGTACTAACGCACAGTCACGAGTTTAAAAGAGTGGCCATTTATGGTGGCAAAAAGTGGCATCGCCTTGCTGCATTGATTGGTAGTTGGGTTATAACTGGAGAAGTAAAATATTTTCGAGATAAAAGTCAGGCAATACATTGGGTTAGAAACAAATCATAACCACACACAAAACAGTAATACATTGATGTGCAATGATGAATACAGGAATCCTACTGGTCTAAAAAGTGGATTATCCAGTTGCTCATCATGTATAGTGAATAAACACCAGCGGCTTTTATCTGAATGGCTTGGGAGTTGACTCTGTGAAAAAAATACTGATAACAGGTGCTAATCGTGGGATTGGACTTGCGTTAACTAAGGTTTACCTCCAATCGGGGTGGCACGTGCTTGCAACATGTAGAGATCCACTAGCTGCAACTGACTTAAATGCGTTATCTGCGACGTTTCCTGAACTTCAGGTGTTCGCCCTAGATGTCACTAATTTTGATCAAATGACGGAGTTGAGCGAAAAGCTTGCGCCAGTTGCCATTGATATTGTCGTTAATAATGCTGGCATATATGGACCAAAGGGTTACGCCTTTGGAGAAACAGATATTGAAGCGTGGCGTGAGGTGATGGAGGTCAATGTCTTTGCTACCATGCGACTTGCTGAGCTTTTTTATACCCACTTAAGTAACTCAACAGAAAAAATATTTGCCGCGGTGTCATCCAAAGTTGGTAGCCACACAATGAATACCAAAGGCGGTGGATATATTTATCGCAGCTCCAAAGCTGCAGTGAACTCAGTGATTAAAAGCTTATCAAATGATTTACTGGTTGATGGGATCCGTACCGTGGCATTGCACCCTGGTTGGGTTCAAACAGACATGGGGGGAGCTGAGGCACCAGTTACACCAGAGGAGTCGGCTGCTGGGCTTTATAGCGTGTTATCACATTTTGTTGATGCACAAAGTGGTGGCTTTTATGACTACAAAGGAGATGCAATTCCTTGGTGATCGCCGCATAAGTTATGTTTAATAACAACTAGCCTTAATACGTGCTCAATTTGAAGGAGTAAATCTGACGCCTAATTGCGTTAAAAATTTCTATTTAGAACAACCAAATAGAAATCCTTACATTGCTTACAGAACATAAATACCTCGGCGTGAGCAGGGCGTGGAGCGGTGCTATCGACAAGATTTTCTCGCTTCAAAATAGTAGACCACTTAATACCAATTTGACTTAA
>NZ_RCSQ01000043.1:0-51836 GCF_004103255.1 Pseudoalteromonas sp. PS5 | reverse complement strand
TTCAAACTTTTCTTTTGCCATTTTAAAATTTCCTATAAAGAAATTAAAGTCCAGCCCTAAGACCGGACCGAACTAAAATTACTTAACAGCGCGAGCTGCAATTATTGCATCAGCTACATTTTTAGCCGCTTCAGCATACTTTAGAAACTCCATTGAGTATGATGCGCGACCCTGAGTAGCAGAGCGTAAATCTGTTGCATAACCAAACATTTCAGAAAGCGGTACCTGAGCATTAACTTGCTTAGAGCCACCAAATGCTTCTTCCATGCCTTCAATTATGCCACGACGACGGTTTAAGTCGCCTACTACATCACCCATGTTTTCTTCAGGGGTGATTACTTCTACTTTCATGACAGGCTCAAGTAAAACTGGACTTGCTTCTAGCGCACCATTTCTAAAGCCCATCGAACCGGCGATTTTAAACGCCATCTCGTTTGAATCGACATCGTGGAACGAGCCATCAAACAAAGTGGCTTTGACACCCAATAGCGGATAACCAGCAAGAACACCTTGCTTCATCTGCTCTTGAATCCCTTTATCAACCGCTGGGATATACTCTTTTGGTACTGTACCGCCTACGATTTCGTTAACGAATTCATATATTGGCGCATCGTCATCAGAGACATCCATTGGTTCTAGCTTCAACCAAACGTGACCATATTGACCACGACCACCAGATTGACGCACAAACTTACCTTCAGCTTCAACAGAAGCTCGGATAGTTTCACGGTATGCAACCTGAGGCTTACCAACGTTACACACAACGTTAAACTCACGCTTCATACGATCGACAATGATATCTAAGTGAAGCTCACCCATACCAGAGATAATCGTTTGACCTGATTCTTCGTCCGTTTCTACGCGGAATGAAGGATCTTCTGCTGCAAGTTTACCGAGTGCAACGCCCATTTTTTCTTGGTCAGCTACTGTTTTAGGTTCTACTGCGACTGAGATTACGGGCTCAGGAAATTCCATACGTTCTAACGTAATTGGCGCTTCTTGAGCACAAAGTGTATCACCAGTAGTTACATCTTTTAGGCCGATAGCAGCCGCGATGTCACCCGCATGAACTTCTTTAATCTCTTCACGCGAGTTAGAGTGCATTTGAACAATACGTCCAAAACGCTCTTTTTTACCTTTAACAGGATTTAGTACCGAATCACCCTGGCTCACTTTACCAGAATAAACTCGGAAGAAAGTAAGTGTGCCGACGAATGGATCGGTTGCGATCTTAAATGCAAGCGCCGCAAACGGTGCATTATCGTCAGCTTCACGCGTATCTTCGGTTTCGTCATCTAAGACACCTTGGATAGCCTTTACTTCAGTAGGCGACGGCATGAATTCAATTACAGCGTCAAGCACAGCTTGAACACCTTTGTTCTTGAATGCGCTACCCGTCGTCATAGGCACAATTTCATTGGCCAATGTGCGTTGGCGAAGGGCTGATTTAATCTCTTCTTCGCTCAACTCACCATCTTCAAGATATTTTTCCATTAGTTCTTCAGAAGCTTCTGCTGCACTCTCAATTAGATGAGAGCGCCATTCTTCAGCAAGCTCCTGAAGGTCTGCAGGGACCTCTTCGTAAGTGAAAGTCATCCCCTGGTCTTCTTCATTCCAGTTAATCGCTTTCATTTTGATGAGGTCAATAACACCTTTAAATTCGTCTTCAGCACCAATCGGCAACTGAATAGGCACAGGTGTAGCACCAAGACGTTTTTTAACCTGCTCAACTACAGACAAGAAATCTGCCCCCGTACGATCCATCTTATTGACAAAAATCATACGTGGCACTTCATACTTATTTGCCTGACGCCAAACCGTCTCAGTTTGCGGTTGCACACCTGATGAAGCACACAACACAACAACAGCACCATCAAGTACACGCAATGAGCGCTCTACTTCGATAGTAAAATCTACGTGTCCTGGAGTATCGATGATGTTTATACGATGCTCATCAAACTGAGCATCCATCCCTTTCCAAAAACACGTTGTTGCAGCAGAAGTGATCGTGATACCACGCTCTTGCTCCTGCTCCATCCAGTCCATAGTTGCGGCACCGTCGTGTACTTCACCAATCTTATGAGAAAGACCAGTATAGAAAAGTACGCGCTCGGTCGTAGTTGTTTTACCCGCATCTACGTGAGCACAAATACCGATGTTACGGTAGCGCTCAATAGGAGTTGTCCGTGCCATAATATCCTCTTAAAGGGTGTTAGCAGATTACCAACGGTAGTGAGCGAATGCTTTGTTCGCTTCAGCCATACGGTGAACGTCTTCACGTTTCTTAACCGCAGTGCCTTTGTTTTCAGCAGCGTCGATCATCTCTTGAGCAAGACGAAGACCCATTGATTTTTCGCCACGCTTACGAGCAGCTTCAACCAACCAACGCATACCTAGTGCGTTACGACGCACTGGACGTACTTCTACTGGTACTTGGTACGTTGAACCACCAACACGGCGAGATTTAACCTCTACCTGTGGGCGAACGTTATCAAGTGCAGCTTCAAAGATTTCTAGGTGCGACTTGCCTGATTTTTCAGCAGCCACGTCTAGCGCACCATATACGATTTTTTCAGCAGTAGATTTCTTGCCGTCAAGCATTACTACGTTAACGAATTTAGCAAGAAGCTCTGATCCGAACTTCGGATCTGGAAGAATTTTACGTTGACCTATTACGCGTCTTCTAGGCATTTTCTTTCTCCGGTATCTTCAGGTCCGTGTGTTACACGGATTCCCAAAACAATATATAAAAATTTAAAACTTAAGTGCTTGGCCTTACTAACGGAGAACCATTAGCCCTTAGGACGTTTTGCACCGTACTTAGAACGACCTTGCTTACGGTCGTTAACACCCGCACAGTCAAGCGCACCACGAACTGTGTGGAAACGCACACCTGGTAAGTCTTTAACACGACCACCACGGATTAGGATTACACTGTGCTCTTGAAGGTTGTGGCCTTCACCGCCAATGTATGAAGTTACTTCAAAACCGTTCGTTAGACGAACACGCGCTACTTTACGTAATGCAGAGTTTGGTTTCTTTGGTGTCGTTGTATATACACGAGTACATACTCCACGCTTTTGTGGACAAGCTTTAAGAGCAGCTGAGTTGCTCTTAGTAACCTTGCTACGACGTGGCTTACGCACTAGCTGGTTAATAGTTGCCATTAAATAGCTCCTGAATTAATAAATTACTACTGAAAAATAAAATCTTACCATTTAAGCGCGCTTCAATTTATTGAACGACTAAAATGGGTGGCCGAATTTTAATGACCAAAGTTTAACCTGTCAACCAAAAGTAATCATTAGCGGTCTTTAAATACTTTGAACCTAGCCTATTTTCAGCTTGAACTTATTGAAAGTTAACAAATCTTATGGGATTAGCGGAAAAACGATTATTGCAGTATACATATTCATATGACGTTTTGATGGCAACACGACAGGTCGCAACTTTGGCATGCTTTTCCTTAAATAGACCATAATAGTATAGGCATAAAAAAACCGCTGTGGAGTTAGCACAGCGGCTTTTAACTTATTTAGCTAACTGACTCGATTACTCGTTGCCACCTAGTAAATCAGCGTTTAATGCGTCTGTTAGCGCTTGAGTTGCTTCTTCCGCACTTACTGTTTGTTCTTCAAGTGCAGCTTCGCCTTGCTTACGACGATTGATACGCTCTTCATGGTAGGCAAAACCTGTACCCGCTGGGATCAAACGACCCACGATTACGTTTTCTTTCAGACCACGTAGCTCATCGCTCTTACCATTCACAGCCGCTTCTGTTAGAACACGAGTTGTTTCTTGGAACGATGCAGCTGAGATGAACGACTCAGTCGCAAGTGATGCTTTGGTAATACCCATCAGCTGAATTTCAAACTTAGCTGGGATCTTACCTTGCTTTTCTAGCTCACGATTTGCGATGTTAACGCGCGCAACTTCTGCTTGCTCACCTGCTAGGAATTCGCTGTCACCACCATCAAGGATGATACACTTACGAAGCATCTGACGAACGATAGTCTCAATGTGCTTATCGTTAATCTTTACACCCTGTAGGCGGTATACTTCTTGTACCTCGTTAGTGATGTAATTAGATACATCAGTAACACCACGCAAACGTAGGATATCGTGCGGTGATTCTGGACCATCGGCAATAACTTCACCTTTAGCCACTTGCTCACCTTCGAACACGTTAAGCTGACGCCATTTCGGGATCATTTCTTCGTACGCATCACCTTCATCAGGTGTGATCACAAGGCGCTTCTTACCTTTAGTCTCTTTACCGAAGCTAACAGTACCTGTGATTTCTGCAAGAATTGCAGGATCTTTTGGTTTACGCGCTTCGAATAGGTCAGCAACTCGAGGTAGACCACCCGTAATGTCACGAGTCTTCGAACCTTCTTGTGGGATACGAGCTAGTACAGAACCTGGTAGTACTGTTGCACCATCTGTGATTTCAATCGTTGTGAATGAAGGTAGACGGATCTCTTGAAGACCACGCTCTTCGTTCTCAATGATTAGTTTAGGCTCTTTCGCGTTTACTTTCGCAAGATCCTTAACAACCACACGTGTTAGACCAGTTAACTCATCAGTCTGTGCTTCAGTGTTTGAATCGTCGATATCGCTGAACGATACTTTTGATTCATGTTCAATGATGATTGGGTGACTATGCGGATCCCAAGTAGCAACGATGTCGTTACCTTTAACGTCAGCACCATCTTGTACAGTTAATACTGCACCGTAAGGTACTTTATAACGCTCTTTCTCACGACCGTGCTCATCGATAATCGTGATCTCGGTTGAACGAGACGTGATAACGATTTTGCCATCAGCATTGATTACAAACTTCGCATTGTGCAGCTTCAAGTTACCATTGTTCTTAACTTGAACACTGTTCTCTGCAGACGCTCGAGATGCCGCACCACCGATGTGGAATGTACGCATCGTAAGCTGTGTACCCGGCTCACCGATTGACTGTGCCGCGATTACACCAACTGCTTCACCAGGATTGATGATATGGCCACGGGCCAAGTCACGACCGTAACAGTGTGCACACACACCAAAGTCGTTTTGACAGGTGATTACAGAACGTACTTTAACTTCGTCTACTGAATGCTCTTCTAAAAGATCACACAGTTTTTCGTCAATCATTACGTTACGTGCAACAAGTACTTCAGTAGTACCTGGCTTACATACATCTTCCGCAACAACACGACCTAGTACTCGCTCGCGAAGTGGTTCTACAACGTCACCACCTTCGATTAGCGGCTTCATTACTAGACCTTCTTCGGTGCCACAGTCTGATTCGTTGATAACCAAATCTTGTGCTACGTCTACTAGACGACGAGTTAGGTAACCCGAGTTCGCTGTCTTAAGTGCTGTATCCGCTAGACCCTTACGTGCACCGTGCGTCGAGATAAAGTACTGTAGTACGTTTAGACCTTCACGGAAGTTCGCTGTAATTGGCGTTTCGATGATTGAACCATCTGGACGTGCCATTAGACCACGCATACCAGCTAGCTGACGGATCTGAGCAGCACTACCACGAGCGCCCGAGTCTGCCATCATAAACACTGAGTTAAATGACGGTTGCTCTTCTTCGTTGCCTTCAGCGTTGATAACCGTTTCTTTTGAAAGGTTAGCCATCATCTCGCGAGAAAGGTTTTCGTTTACACGTGACCAGATATCGATAACTTTGTTGTATTTCTCACCGGCAGTTACAAGACCTGATTGGAACTGTTGGTTGATTTCTGCAACCTCAGCTTCCGCACGATCGATGATCTCACCTTTAGTTGGTGGGATTACCATGTCATTGATACCGATAGAAACACCAGACTTCATCGCGTAGTGGAAACCGGTATACATCACTTGGTCAGCAAAGATAACTGTATCTTTAAGACCTAGACGACGGTAACACTCATTAAGAAGACCTGAAATTTGTTTCTTACCTAGTGGTTTATTGATCAGTTCAAACGGCAAACCTTCAGGGATATTCAATGAAAGGATTGCACGACCTACTGTCGTATCTACTAGGTGAGTTAACGTGCCGCGCTCACGTGTTTCTTCGTCGATAGTCACTTCTGTGATACGCACTTTAACACGAGCGTGAAGCTCAGCAGCACCTACACGGTATGCTTTTTCAGCTTCTTTTGCATCTTTAAATACAGTGCCTTCACCTTTACCGTTGATGCGATCGCGAGTCATGTAGTAAAGGCCTAGTACAACGTCCTGTGAAGGAACGATAATTGGCTCACCGTTCGCTGGTGCTAGGATGTTGTTGGTAGACATCATCAATGCACGCGCTTCCAACTGCGCTTCAAGCGTCAGTGGGACGTGAACCGCCATTTGGTCACCATCGAAGTCAGCGTTGTACGCCGCACACACTAGCGGGTGCAGGTGAATCGCTTTACCTTCGATAAGTACAGGTTCGAATGCTTGGATACCTAGACGGTGAAGTGTTGGTGCACGGTTAAGTAAAACCGGATGCTCACGGATAACTTCGTCTAGTACGTCCCAAACCTCAGGTACTTCACGCTCAACCATCTTCTTCGCAGCTTTGATGGTTGTCGCCATACCACGGCGCTCTAATTTACCGTAGATAAATGGCTTGAATAGCTCAAGTGCCATCTTCTTAGGTAGACCACACTGATGTAGTTTCAGCGTAGGACCAACGGTGATAACAGAACGGCCTGAGTAGTCAACACGCTTACCTAGAAGGTTTTGACGGAAACGACCTTGCTTACCTTTAATCATGTCTGCAAGCGACTTAAGTGGACGCTTGTTAGAACCTGTAATTGCACGGCCACGACGACCATTATCAAGTAGCGCATCAACCGCTTCTTGAAGCATACGCTTTTCGTTACGTACGATGATGTCAGGTGCAGCTAAGTCTAGAAGACGCTTCAAACGGTTGTTACGGTTGATTACACGACGGTAAAGGTCGTTCAGATCTGAAGTCGCAAAACGACCGCCATCTAGTGGTACTAGAGGACGTAGATCTGGTGGAAGTACTGGTAATACGCTCATTACCATCCACTCAGGATTGTTACCTGATTGGTGGAACGCTTCCATTAGTTTTAGGCGCTTGGTGATTTTCTTACGCTTGGTTTCAGAGTTGATTGTTGGTAACTCTTCACGCATTTCAGCGATTAACTGACCAAGGTCTAGCTCGCGAAGTAGATCAAGTACAGCTTCTGCACCCATCTTAGCTTCAAATTCATCACCGTGCTCTTCAAGCGCATCTAGGTATTCTTCTTCACCTAGTAATTGACCGCGCTCAAGCGTAGTCATACCTGGCTCAGTTACCACGAATGATTCGAAGTAAAGTACACGTTCGATATCACGAAGCGTCATATCTAGCATTAAGCCAATACGTGACGGAAGTGATTTCAAGAACCAAATATGTGCAACTGGGCTAGCCAGCTCAATGTGACCCATACGGTCACGACGTACTTTTGTTAGCGTTACTTCAACGCCACACTTTTCACAGATAACACCACGGTGCTTCAAGCGCTTGTATTTACCACACAAACACTCGTAATCTTTTACTGGGCCGAAAATACGGGCACAGAATAAGCCATCACGCTCAGGCTTGAAAGTACGATAGTTGATTGTCTCAGGTTTCTTTACTTCACCGTAAGACCATGAACGCACCATGTCTGGCGAAGCAAGACCAATGCGAATTGCGTCGAATTCTTCGGTCTTATTTTGTTGCTTCAGAAACTTAAGTAAGTCTTTCACCTTAGCTCTCCTGTCGGAGGTTAATCTTGAGGGTAAACGCTGTTTACCCCTACATTCTTTTCAGTCCGGCTGCTGTTAAGCAATGCCGCAGCGCACTGCGGCGGTCGGATTAAATTTCTTCCAACTCGATGTTGATACCTAGCGAGCGGATTTCTTTCAACAATACGTTGAACGACTCAGGCATACCCGGTTCCATCTTGTGGTTACCGTCAACGATGTTTTTATACATCTTGGTACGACCGTTTACGTCATCCGACTTCACTGTCAACATTTCTTGTAGTGTGTAGGCAGCACCGTATGCTTCTAGTGCCCATACCTCCATCTCACCGAAACGCTGACCACCGAACTGTGCCTTACCACCCAGCGGCTGCTGAGTTACTAGGCTATAAGAACCAGTTGAACGCGCGTGCATCTTGTCATCAACTAGGTGGTTCAGTTTCAGCATGTACATGTAGCCCACTGTCACCTGACGCTCAAACGCATCACCAGTACGACCGTCATATAGCGTAACCTGACCACTTCTCGGATAACCACCAAGCTCTAACATGTCTTTGATTTCAGCTTCACGTGCACCGTCAAATGCTGGAGTTGCGATTGGTAGACCACCTTTAAGGTTTGCTGCCAAGCGACGGATTTCATCATCAGAGAAGTTAGCAATATCTACTTTCTGGCGACAATCACCAATTTCGTAAGCTTTCTTGATGAATTCACGCAGCTCATGAATTTCGCGTTGCTCTTTCATCATTTCTTCAAGACGTTCACCGATACCACGAGCAGCTAGACCCATGTGGGTTTCTAGGATCTGACCGATGTTCATACGAGACGGTACACCTAGAGGGTTAAGTACGATGTCTACAGTACGACCTTTGTCATCGTAAGGCATATCTTCAACAGGAACGATAGTTGAAATAACACCCTTGTTACCGTGACGACCAGCCATCTTATCACCAGGTTGGATACGACGTTTAACAGCTAGGTATACTTTAACAATCTTAAGTACGCCAGGTGCTAGATCATCACCTTGAGTGATCTTGCGACGCTTGTTCTCGAAACGCTTGTCGTAGTCAGCTTTAAGCTCGTCATACTGTGCAGCTAGTTGCTCAAGCTCTGCTTGATGCTCTTCATCCGCAAGACTTTGCGTTAGCAATTTCTCAGTATTAAAGCCAGCTATTTGCTCTTCACTCATACCTGCTTTGATCAGTAGGTTACGAGCGTGAGTTAGGATACCGCCTTCAAGGATTCTAAACTCTTCGTTGAAGTCTTTCTTCGCTTCACGAAGCTGCATTTCTTCAACTTCTAATGCACGTTTGTCTTTTTCAACGCCATCACGCGTAAACACTTGTACATCGATTACTGTACCAGATACTGAGTTTGGTACACGTAGCGAGCTATCTTTTACGTCAGATGCTTTTTCACCGAAGATTGCACGTAGTAGCTTTTCTTCTGGTGTTAGCTGCGTTTCGCCTTTAGGTGTTACTTTACCTACAAGGATATCGCCGCCTTTTACTTCAGCACCGATGTATACAACGCCAGACTCATCAAGTTTGCCTAGTGCAGATTCACCCACGTTTGGAATATCCGCAGTGATCTCTTCTGGGCCAAGCTTAGTATCACGGGCAATACATTGAAGCTCTTGGATGTGGATAGTCGTTAGACGATCTTCTTTTACAACGTTCTCTGAAAGTAGGATTGAATCCTCGAAGTTGTAACCATTCCAAGGCATGAACGCCACACGAAGGTTTTGACCAAGTGCTAAGTCACCAAGGTCTGTTGAAGGACCATCAGCAAGTACATCACCACGTACTACCGGCTCACCAACCATACAAGTTGGTTTCTGGTTAATACAAGTGTTTTGGTTTGAGCGTGTGTACTTAGTTAAGTTATAGATGTCGATACCCGCTTCACCAGGGATACGCTCATCTTCATTAACGTTAACAACAATACGGCTCGCATCAGCATATTTAACAATACCACCACGCTTCGCAACGATAGTTACACCAGAGTCTTTTGCTAGTGTACGCTCGATACCAGTACCAACTAACGGCTTATCAGCACGTAGTGTAGGTACAGCTTGACGTTGCATGTTCGATCCCATCAATGCACGGTTTGCGTCATCGTGCTCTAGGAATGGAATAAGTGCCGCGGCCACAGAGATTACCTGCTGTGGAGATACGTCCATATACTGAATGCTGTCGCTTGGCATAAAGGTTGATTCACCTTTAAAACGACAAGGAATTAGTTCTTCAGCAAATTGGTTATCATCAGTTAGCGTTGTATTCGCCTGTGCGATAACGAACTGACCTTCTTCAATTGCTGATAGGTAATCAACATCGTCAGTAACGATTCCATCTACTACTTTGCGGTATGGAGTCTCTAGGAAACCATAGTCGTTTGTACGCGCGTAAGTAGATAGTGAGTTGATTAGACCGATGTTTGGACCTTCAGGCGTTTCGATTGGACAAACACGACCATAGTGCGTTACGTGTACGTCTCGTACCTCGAAGCCTGCACGTTCACGTGTTAAACCACCCGGACCTAATGCAGAAATACGACGCTTGTGCGTTACTTCTGAAAGCGGGTTGTTCTGATCCATAAACTGTGAAAGCTGTGAAGAACCAAAGAATTCTTTTACTGCTGCTGAGATTGGCTTAGCGTTGATCAAATCCTGTGGCATCACGTTATCTAGGTCACCAAGACTTAGACGCTCACGTACCGCACGCTCAACACGTACAAGACCTACACGGAATTGGTTTTCTGCCATTTCACCTACAGAACGAATACGACGGTTACCTAAGTGGTCGATATCATCTACATCGCCTTTACCGTTACGGATGTCGATTAACACCTTCATCACACTAACGATGTCTTCTTTAGATAACGTGCCTTCGCCTTCGTCTGAATCATAACCAACTCGGCTATTGAACTTCATACGACCAACAGTCGATAGATCATAACGCTCTTCAGAGAAGAATAGGTTATCAAATAACGCTTCTGCAGCTTCTTTTGTCGGTGGCTCACCAGGGCGCATCATGCGGTAGATTTCTACCAATGCCTCTAGGCGGTTATTTGTAGAGTCAATACGTACTGTTTCTGACATGTACGCACCGCTGTCGACTTCATTGATATAAAGGGTATCAATCTTCGTGTGACCAGCTTTTACCAGCTCAGCCATAAGCTCAAGAGAAAGCTCAGCGTTCGCTTCTGCAATGATTTCGCCTGTTGACTCGTCAATATAGTTGTTAGCAACGATACGCCCAATGATGTACTCATGCGGTACTTCAAGGGTATCAATACCTTGCTTTTCGATACTCTTAATATGACGTGCAGTAATGCGACGGCCTTGCTCAACTAGTACATCACCATTTGCATCTTTGATGTCAAATGCTGCGGTTTCACCACGCAGACGTGAAGGTACAAGCTCCATCAACACTTTACCATCTTTTACTTCGAAACTGGTTGTCTCAAAGAATAGTGCCAAAATCTCTTCAGTCGTGTACTCAAGTGCACGTAAGATGATAGATGCAGGTAATTTACGACGACGGTCAATACGTACGTAAAGGTTATCTTTTACATCGAATTCAAAGTCTAACCATGAACCACGGTAAGGAATTACACGTGCGTTATATAGTACTTTACCAGATGAATGTGATTTACCACGGTCGTTATCAAAGAATACACCAGGTGAACGGTGTAGCTGAGAAACGATAACACGCTCAGTACCATTAATTACAAAAGTACCGGTGTCAGTCATGAGCGGGATTTCGCCCATGTAAACTTCTTGCTCTTTTATGTCTTTGACCGTGCCAGGTGCATCTTTGTCCATTAGCACAAGACGTAGTTTAACGCGAAGTGGAGCAGAATATGTCACACCGCGGATTTGACATTCTTTAACGTCAAATACTGGCTCGCCAATACGATAACTAACGTATTGAAGCTCAGAATTGCCCGAGTAGCTCTTGATAGGAAATACAGAACGGAATGCAGCTTCCAGTCCAGTATCACCATCAGCGTCAGGCGCAATGAACTTATCGAACGATTCCAACTGCATTTGCAGTAGGAAAGGTATATCCAAAACCTGTGGACGTTTACCAAAATCCTTACGGATACGTTTCTTTTCAGAATAAGAGTAAGCCATGGGGTTCCTCAGCTTGCTGATCTTTGACCCAACCTGTCCAAAATTGAACAGACTTCACTGGCATCTAAGCCATGATAACAACATCTAAATTGTCACACTAACTTGCTTAACTAGGGACTTTAATACGCATCAGTTGCGCTTTATTGAAGTTCTAGTGTAACCAAGACAGTGTATCTTCAAACGCCATTGCGATTTTCAACAAAGATCTAAGTTATTGAAAATTACACTGAAATTTGAAGTTATATGCACGATAGAAATACATCGCTCTATAGCGCAAAAAGGCCGGTGATTAAATAATCACCAGCCCTTGCCTGATTTCTCAGGCAGCGAACCTAGCGGGAGCTAGATTACTTGATCTCAACTTCAGCACCAGCTTCTTCAAGATCTTTCTTAAGTGCTTCAGCTTCGTCCTTAGATACACCTTCTTTAATAGGTGCAGGAGCAGACTCAACTAGCGCCTTAGCTTCTTTAAGGCCTAGACCTGTTGCGCCACGTACCGCTTTGATTGCAGCAACTTTGTTACCGCCAGCAGCAGCTAGGATTACGTCGAACTCAGTCTTTTCTTCAGCAGCTTCAGCAGGACCAGCAGCAACAACAGCAGCAGCTGCAGTTACACCGAACTTCTCTTCCATAGCTTCAACTAGTTCAACAACTTCCATTACTGACATTTCAGCAATCGCGTCAAGGATTTGGTCTTTAGTTACAGACATTTCAAATTTCCTAATTATTCACGAACCCAAGTGGTTCTAAAAATTTATTGATGAAAGGAGCGGTGCTTGGATTAAGCAGCTTGCTCAGCTTTCTGTACACGTACTGCTTCAATTGTTTTACACAATTTACCGGCAGACGCTTCTTTCATAGCGCTCATTAAGCGTGCAACAGCTTCGTCGTAAGTAGGTAGCTTAGCAAGCATTTCTACGTCAACGATGTTACCTTCGAATGCAGCAGTTTTAAGCTCAAATGCTTCGTTCTTTTTCGCGAAATCAGCAAAGATACGCGCAGCAGCACCTGGGTGCTCTGAAGAGAAAGCGATTAGGCTTGGGCCTACTAGCGACTCGTTAAGACATTCATAGTCAGTGCCTTCAACAGCACGTTTAGCTAGAGTGTTACGAACGACTTTCATCCATACACCCGCTTCACGAGCTTCTTTACGAAGAGCAGTGATCGCGTCTACTGTCACACCACGAGAATCTGCAACAACTGCAGATAGAGCACCTTTGGCAGCTTCGTTGACTTCAGCAACAATTGCCTTTTTGTCTTGAAGATTTAAAGCCATGGGTGTTACTCCTGGTTTGTTGGGAAAAACTTCCCAGTTCTACTTTACTCTACCGAAGTAGAGCTGCTTTTTACGGCGAGAACCAGAAGATTAGGAAAATCTAGCTGGGATTCACACCGTCTACGTAGGCGATTAATTAAGCAAAAGCAAGCTTTTGCACCTACGGTCTTGGACGGAAACGCAATTTATCGATTTATTGTAGACTATATAAGACAACAATTTTCGAAATTATGCGCTTCAACCCGAATTCTTTGCTTTGTAAAGAAGCACAGTTCTCTACAAAATGGCGCAAAATTATAGTCTAATTTTTACGCCATGTAAACGCCAAACTCTAAATTATACTACTTGAGTATTTAGTGTAGCTTGGTCTACAGCAACACCTGCACCCATCGTAGTAGAGATGCTTACTTTCTTCACAAAAGTACCTTTTGCAGTAGAAGGCTTAGCCTTCTTAAGCGCAATGATTAGCGCTTCAAGGTTTTCTTGAAGTTGGTTAGCGTCAAAGTCTACTTTACCGATAGTAGTGTGGATGATACCGTTTTTGTCGTTGCGGTAACGAACCTGACCAGCTTTAGCGTTCTTAACAGCTTCTGCAACGTTAGGTGTTACAGTACCTGTCTTAGGGTTAGGCATAAGACCACGTGGACCTAGGATTTGACCTAGTTGACCAACAACGCGCATTGCATCTGGAGAAGCAACAACAACGTCAAAGTTCATTTCGCCTTTTTTAACTTGCTCAGCAAGGTCTTCCATGCCTACTAAATCAGCACCAGCTTCTTTAGCAGCTTCAGCATTTGCACCTTGAGTGAATACCGCTACGCGTACTTCACGACCAGTACCGTGAGGTAGTACAGTTGCACCACGTACGTTTTGGTCAGATTTACGAGCATCGATACCCAGGTTTACAGCAACGTCTACACTTTCAACAAACTTAGCAGTAGCAAGTTCTTTAAGAAGAGCAACAGCTTCGTTGATTTCGTACTCTTTAGTGACATCCACTTTTTCGCGGATAGTACGCATACGCTTAGTTAATTTAGCCATTCTCTATTACTCCTCTACGTTCAAGCCCATTGCACGTGCAGAACCTGCGATCGTGCGTACAGCTGCATCCATATCAGCAGCAGTAAGATCTGGACGTTTCATCTCAACGATCTCTTCAAGTTGAGCACGAGTAACTGTACCAACTTTCTCAGTGTTAGGACGACCAGAACCAGACTTGATACCAGCTGCCTTCTTAAGAAGGTATGCAGCAGGTGGAGTCTTCATGTCAAAAGTGAATGAACGGTCACTGTAAACAGAAATAATTACAGGAACAGGTGCACCTTTCTCTAGAGACTCTGTACGTGCGTTGAACGCTTTACAGAATTCCATGATGTTCACACCGTGTTGACCTAGTGCAGGACCTACTGGAGGACTAGGGTTAGCCATACCAGCAGCAACTTGTAGCTTGATTAAAGCTTCAACTTTCTTAGCCATGATAATACCTCAATTGTGGGTCTTTGCCTCGTGCGCGCGAGGACGCGTACTCAAACGGCTTCCCAGTTAAAAAAACAGTCTTTTTGTCGCGTTTTTTACGCAATAACAAAAAGGCCGCTGATTATAGATTAATCAGCGGCCTTTGACAACTTTTTCAAGTTAGATTTTACTTGTCTTTCTCAACCTGACCAAATTCTAGGTCTACAGGCGTTGAACGACCGAAGATAAGTACCGATACCTTTAAGCGGCTTTTTTCGTAATCCACTTCTTCAACCACACCGTTGAAGTCAGCAAATGGACCATCGGTAACTCGAACGACTTCACCAGGTTCAAACAATGTCGCTGGTTTCGGTGCTTCCGCGTTTTCTTGCAGACGGTTAAGAATACGATCAGCTTCTTTCTGACTGATTGGTGCAGGGCGGTCTGACGTACCACCAACAAAGCCCATTACACGTGGTGTGCTATTCACCAAGTGCCAAGACGCATCGTCCATTACCATTTGAACCAAGACATAGCCAGGGAAGAATTTACGCTCAGATTTACGTTTCTGACCTGCACGCATTTCAACCACTTCTTCAGTCGGCACAAGGATCTCACCGAATAGGTCTTCTAGCCCTTCGATTTTAATATGCTCGATAATGGTTTGTGCTACGCGTTTTTCAAAACCTGAAAACGCTTGGATCACGTACCAACGTAATTTCTTTTCTTTATTCTCATCCGACATGGGATCAGATCTCCAATCCAGTTAAAAAGCCTACTGCACGGAAAAGTATACCATCTAATCCCCATAGGATTAATGCCATAATCACCGTTGCAATGATCACGATGAAAGTAGTGTGAGTCGCTTCCTGACGCGTTGGCCAGATAACTTTACGTACTTCAATACGTGATTCTTTAGCAAAAGCGATAAAGGTACGGCCTTTCTCAGTCGTTACCAAAATGCCCAAAGCCGCAGCGATAGCTGCAACTACGCCAACAGCGCGTACTAAAACAGATAAATCGGCATATAGATAATTACCAACTACGGCACCAGTTAGAAGTGCAATAGCAGCTAGCCACTTTACCGTGTCCATCGAGCTTGACGAGTTTTCAACATTAGTGCTCATAATCAATTTTACCTTAAATACAGACACAACAACCCTGCATAGAACAGGGTAAATCCATTCAATCCAAATTTACAAATAAGCGACTTAAGTGGTTTTGGGTCACGTTATTTTAAATGTGGACTTGTTGCTGAATTGGCAGGGGCGGCAGGACTCGAACCCGCAACCATCGGTTTTGGAGACCGCTGTTCTACCAATTGGAACTACGCCCCTGCAAAGTGGATGCCCATTATACTGACGAAGCAAACGAAAACAAGTGTAAAAGATGTGCAAAGTAGCAATTAATCAGATCTTGAATTTGTATCGCGATTAAAAAAGCTGCAAAAGCTCCCCTTGATAAAAATCACAAAGTAGCCAAACCTCCTCAAATGGATGGCTATCCGGTATCGCCCAGCTGTTTTTGAGACGTTTAAAATCCTCACTATGATAAATGGGGCTAGCATTTCGAATTAGTAGCCATACGCGCTCTGAATCATATTTCTTTTTGGCTTTTTGATTTAACAAACGTTGCAGCCCGATACTTAAAGGATCGCTATTAACAGTTTGACTCATTGCCGCCAATTCGCGTTGAATAGAAAGTGATAATGGACGCCCGAGCACCGCCATGGCTTCTTGTTCGCTGGCATAAAAATGGGCAACCTCTATATCAAGTTTGTATTCTCCTTGATAGCAGCTCACATCCGGCTTATTCGGCTGGTTATGCCAAATATGACGCATAGGTACCGAAAACTGTTCTTCATAGCAACGTAAAAACAGTTTCACGGCATCATGCTCTAATTTAATTTTTTCAGCTTCGCTTGCTCTGTCCATTTACAACCACTGCAACATCACTCAATAAGCTTGAAGCACCGAACCTAAAATTATCAGCGTTCAACCAATTTGCGCCCATAATCTCCTCTGCCATGCGTAAATAGACTTGGGCTTCAGTCACTGACTTTACGCCACCTGCCGCTTTGAAACCAACGTCTTTACCGCTATTTTTAATGACCTGCAAGATCACTTCAGCCGCTTCAGGTGTTGCATTCACCGTAACCTTGCCTGTACTTGTTTTGACAAAGTCAGCACCCGCCATAATCGCTAATTGCGACGCTTCTGCAATTAACTTAGATGTTGCTAGCACACCACTTTCAATAATCACTTTTAGTTTGGCTTTCCCCGCACACAGCGCCTTACTAGATTGTACATATTGCCATGGCGTATCAGGGTCTCCGGCTATCAATTGTTGATAAGGCAATACCAGGTCTATCTCATCAGCGCCATCGGCAATGGCCTGCTGAGTCTGCTTCAGTACTTGCTCTAGCTTTTGTTCCCCTGACGGAAAGTTTGTAACCGTTGCTATTTTTATTGTTTGCCACTGGCGTATTTGCAGTTGCTGCTTCACCAGTGTGACGAATTGTGGGTACACGCAAATGGCGGCAGGTAAACCAATAGTTGGATCTATGCTGTCTAGCAACGCCATGATACTTTGCGTAGTGTCATTGTCTTTCAACGAGGTTAAATCCATCAAACTCAGTGCCAGCTGAGCATCAGCTTTAACTGTCATTATTGTTTTCCTTTTCACTGTATTTAGAAAGCCAAGTTAAAAGCATACGCTAAAACAGCAATAGGACAAATGTCCGCACCTTGATGGATAACTACCCATACTGTGGCTCTTGCTACTTTATAATGAATAACTCATAACCAAAGGCTATATATTAACTTAGGCTGGGTCAAAACAAACTTAACCGCATGAAAAAATAGAAAAATTAATTTAAACTGTGATTTTTATAACTTTTGGTTATATGGGGTCGGTTTAAATTATTTTTTCCTCGTTTTGCAACTCTATATGCTGCCAACTATCAATGATGCTGGACATCGGTCTGACATCCATTATCAAAAAGTTAAGAGGTCGCTGTGCAATACTTGCCTATTTTTACCAAATTAGAAAATAAACCTGTGTTAATCATAGGCGGTGGTGAAGTTGCACTAAGAAAGTGTCGCGCCTTCTTGAAAGTAAACGCAGCTGTTACGTTAGTCGCTCCAATATTTTGCTCTGAACTTGAAACACTTGCTGCCGAAGCTCAAGTGACACTTAGAAATAAAAAGTTTGACGAAACAGATTTAGATAATGCGATGCTGGTAATTGCAGCCACCGACATTGAAGCTGTCAACGCCGAAGTCGCGCAATTAGCAGAAGCACGTAACCTATTTGTTAACGTTGTCGATGACCAACCGAAGTGCAACTTTATCTTCCCCTCTATTGTCGACAGAAATCCAATTACCATCGCCATATCCAGTGCAGGCACAGCTCCGGTACTTGCAAGGCGCTTACGTGAAAAATTAGAAACACTGATACCTCAACATATCGGCCCACTTGCGAATTTAGTGGGCCAATTTAGACATAAGGTAAAGTCACGGTTTAAGCACTTTGCTGATAGACGACAATTTTGGGAATCAGTTTTCGATTCAAATGTAGTTAGTGAAGTACAAGCTGGCAATAATGAAAGTGCACAAATGCAACTTGAAGCCATGTTAGCAAGTACTCCTTCACCTGAAGGCGAGGTTTATGTCGTCGGTGCGGGCCCTGGCGACCCAGAGCTACTGACGCTTAAGGCATTACAACTAATGCAACAAGCAGATGTTGTGGTGTATGATTACTTAGTTTCTGATGAAATCATGGAACTTGTACGTCGCGACGCTGATTTGATCTGCGTCGGTAAAAAAGCAGGCAACCATAGTGTAAAGCAAGAGCAAACCAATCAAATTCTGTTAGATCTCGCAAAACAAGGCAAGAAAGTTTGTCGTATAAAAGGGGGAGATCCCTTTATTTATGGCCGAGGTGGAGAAGAAGTTCAAGTACTTGCAGAGCATGGGATCCAATATCAAATCGTACCTGGGATCACAGCAGCAGCTGGCTGTAGCGCCTATGCAGGGATCCCGCTAACGCATAGAGATCATGCTCAAGCGATCCAATTCGTTACTGGCCACTGTAAACAAGATGGCCAAGAATTAGATTGGGAGGGGTTAGCGAAAGCCAACCAAACCCTCGCGGTTTACATGGGTGTGATCAAATCTCCCCATATTCAAGCACAATTGCTTGCGCATGGTCGTTCACCTAGCACCCCTGTCGCCATAGTTGAGAATGGCACGCGACAATCACAGCGGGTAATAAGAACACAGCTTGACCAATTAGCCAAAGCAATCGATGAACATAGTATATGCTCGCCTGCTCTGCTGATAATCGGTGAGGTCGCTGCATTACATGAGCAACTAGCTTGGTTTAATAAGAACAATCAAATAAGCAGTTTCGCTCAACCGATTACGCAAGTTGCGTAATCACTGTACAAGATAGTTAAATTTATAAGTAGGACATAAATCATGGCTTTAACTCATCTCCAGCAATTAGAAGCTGAGAGCATAAAGATTATTCGTGAGGTTGCCGCTGAGTTTGAAAACCCAGTAATGTTGTATTCTATTGGCAAAGACTCTTCGGTACTGCTGCACCTGGCGAGAAAGGCATTCTTCCCTGCAAAAATACCATTTCCTTTGCTCCATGTTGATACTAACTGGAAATTCAGAGAGATGATTGAATTTCGCGATCGCTTAGCAAAAGAATATGGCTTTGAATTGCTTGTGCACAAAAACCCTGAAGGGCTCGAAATGAATATTAGCCCCTTCGTCCACGGCTCCGCCAAGCATACCGACATTATGAAAACACAAGGCCTAAAGCAGGCTCTTGACCAATATGGCTTTGACGCTGCATTTGGCGGCGCCCGTCGTGATGAAGAGAAATCCAGAGCAAAGGAGCGAGTTTACTCATTTAGAGATAAACACCACCGCTGGGATCCAAAAAATCAACGACCAGAGCTGTGGAATACCTATAACGGCCAAGTGAATCCTGGTGAGAGCATCCGCGTATTCCCATTATCTAATTGGACTGAGCTTGATATTTGGCAATACATCTATCAAGAGCAAATTGAAATCGTTCCGTTGTATCTCTCTAAGCCCCGCCCTGTAGTAGAAAGAAACGGTACACTTATCATGGTTGATGATGATCGTATGCCACTTGCTGAAGGTGAAGTGCCGGAAATGAAATCTGTACGCTTCAGAACACTTGGCTGCTACCCGCTAACGGGCGCTGTTGAGTCAGAAGCAGATACATTAACAGGTATTATTGAAGAGATGTTGCTATCAACGTCGTCAGAACGTGAGGGCCGAGTCATTGATCATGATTCAGCAGGGTCAATGGAGAAGAAAAAGCGTGAGGGGTATTTCTAATGTCAACGGCAAATGAAGTAAAAGAATTAGGCATTGAAACCTATTTAACGCGTCAACAAGACAAAAGCTTGTTGCGCATGATGACCTGTGGCAGCGTTGATGACGGTAAGTCAACACTGATTGGTCGCCTGCTCCACGACAGTCACCAAATTTATGAAGACCAACTAGCAGCACTACACAAAGACAATGAAAAAGTCGGCAATGCTGGTGAAGAGCTAGATTTAGCATTACTTGTTGATGGCTTACAGGCTGAGCGTGAACAAGGTATTACCATTGATGTGGCTTACCGCTATTTCTCGACAGCGAAGCGTAAATTTATTATTGCCGATACGCCGGGACACGAGCAATACACCCGCAACATGGTAACAGGAGCCTCGACCAGTGATTTAGCCATTATTCTGGTTGATGCCCGATATGGTGTTCAAGTACAAACAAAGCGTCATAGTTTTATCTGTGACTCTTTAGGCATCAAGCAGTTTGTAGTCGCGATAAACAAAATGGATATTGTTGACTTTGAAGAAGCCGTTTTTGAACGCATTAAAGCTGACTATTTAAAGTTTGCTGAGCAACTGAATGTAGAAGATATCCGCTTTGTACCAATGTCTGCATTGAAAGGTGACAACGTTGTTAATCGCTCAGAAAAAACACCTTATTACAATGATAAGCCACTACTTGAGCTACTCGAAGATTCTCCGGCAGCAGAACCGAATCATACATTCGAAGCGCGTTTCCCAGTACAGTATGTAGTGCGACCAAACTTAGATTTTCGTGGATTTCAGGGAACACTAACATCTGGCAGCTTACGTGTAGGTGACGCTGTTAAGATCCTACCTTCAGGCAAAACGTCAACGATTAAAGAGTTGGTGACATTTGATGGTAACCTAGCACAGGTAGAAACAGGCCAAGCATTCACCATCACCCTCAATGACGAAGTAGATGTCAGCCGTGGAGATGTCATTGTGCCAGCCAACTCCAGCGCTCAAGTTACCAATAAGCTTAGTGCTAAGCTTGTATGGATGCATGAAACGCCGCTACAACTTGGTAAGAGCTACAACATCAAACTAGGCAGCAAGAAAACCACTGCAACCATAACGCACATTGACTATACCATTGATGTCAATACTCTTGAGCATGGCCAGGCAGATTCATTATCATTAAATGAAATTGCCATTGTAACACTCGAGCTTACTGAAAATGTAGTTGCTGACGAGTATAGCCACAATCATGAAACTGGCTCGTTCATTTTAATTGACCACCTCACCAACCTAACCATTGGTGCAGGTATGGTAGCAGAGGTACAAACTGCGACCACCACATCCTCAAGTCAATTTAGCGACTTTGAGATTGAGTTTAACGCATTAGTTCGCAAGCATTTTCCACATTGGCAAGCGCTTGATATTTCGAAATTAAAATAATGCACCAGCGCCTGTTAGTCGAGGTATGACAGTATTATGGAACAAGTCATTTTAACAGGCATTATGCTAGCGTTAATCGTGTGTCTATTTGCCACACGTATTAACGCAGCTTGGCTGTTTACAGGTGCAATTGCAACGAGCTATTTGACTGGATTGATCGATTTAGAATCCATGCTAGCCAATTATGCTAATCCTTCGTTGATCACGCTTGTTTTGCTCATTTTGGTTTCCATAGCAGTAGAAAAAACAACACTGGTAAACAAACTTGCCCAGTCAATGGCACAAGGGAGCTTAACAAAAGCGGTTTTAAAGCTTGGACTATCAACTGCATTTTTATCTTCTTTTACCAATAATACAGCTGTAGTAGCATCTCTCATTACTAAGGTTAAGGAGAGTAAAACCCACGCCCCCTCTAAGCTTCTACTCCCATTGTCATATACCGCCATCTTAGGTGGAACTTTGACATTAATAGGGACATCAACAAACTTAATCGTCAATGGTTTTGCTGTTGAAGCTGGTATGGCGCCATTTGGCTTCTTTGATTTTACCTTGGTAGGACTGGCGGTTTTGGCTGTTGGTTTGGTGACTATCACCATCATGCTTAAGTATTTGCCTGATAATGGAAAAAATGATGACGAAGTGGTGCCGTTCTATCTTGAAGGAAGAGTAGAGCCTAGCTCAAAACTCGTCGGTCGTACCGTAGAGGAAAATGGTCTGCGCGACTTGAAAGACTTATTCCTTGCCGAAATCATACGTGGAGAAAGGCGTATTTGTGCAGTTACGCCACAACAAGAGATCCTTTCAGGCGACGTATTATTATTTGTTGGAGACATCAATTCAGTCCCCCTCTTGCAACGTTTTGATGGACTCAAGATAGTCCATGATAAACACGAAAAAGACGTGGAGCATTTAGTCGAAGTCGTTGTTAGCCAATCGTCTCGATTCTTAGGGAAAACCATTAAAGAGATCCGCTTTAGAGAACAGTTTCATGCTGCGATTATCGCCATTCGTCGTGGACATGATCGACTACAAGGAGGGATTGGGCAAGTTAAGTTACAAGCAGGTGACTCATTAATTTTGGCACCGAGTAGTGACTTTTATGCACTGCCGAACCTGAAACGCGAGTTTGTCTATATTTCAGGGCTAGACCTTCAAGCACACCTTTCTAGTAATAAATCTAATACGGTGTTGGCTAGTTTTGTCACCGTCATTGGCTTGAGTATCTTTGGTATTGTGCCGCTAGTTAAAGGGCTAATTGTTTTATTAGGCGCACTTGTACTACTTGGTACTATTAAAGTACCTGAGATGAAACGTCGCTTTCCCATAGAGCTGGTCGCGATCGTCGGCAGTGCAATTGGGCTTGCCAAACTCATGATTGAAACAGGGTTGGCAGCTGAAATTTCATCTAGCCTGCTGTGGCTACTCGGAGATTTTGGTCCTTATGGTGCCTTTATCGCTATTTTTGTGATGACGGTAGTATTTACAGAGCTTATTACTAACAACGCGGCAGCCGCACTTTCATTTCCGGTTGCCTATGCACTCGCGAGCGGCTTTGGGGTCAACCCCTTGCCTTTTGTGATGGCGGTCGCGTTTGGTGCATCAGCAAGTTTTATTTCACCATTTGGTTACCAAACAAACCTAATGGTGTATAGCGCAGGCAACTACCGTATTCGTGACTACATCACCATGGGGCTGCCCTTGTCGTTGATTTATTCCGCAACGGTACTCATTGTAATTCCATTTGTCTTTCCATTTTAACAGAGCAGAATATGGACGAAAATATTGTTTGGCATCACTATGCCGTAGATAAAACCAAACGCAGCCAATTAAAAGCTCACAGACCTTGTATACTTTGGTTTACTGGCTTTTCAGGCTCGGGG
This sequence comes from Pseudoalteromonas sp. PS5, assembly GCF_004103255.1. Taxonomy (NCBI): domain Bacteria; kingdom Pseudomonadati; phylum Pseudomonadota; class Gammaproteobacteria; order Alteromonadales; family Pseudoalteromonadaceae; genus Pseudoalteromonas; species Pseudoalteromonas sp. PS5. The sequence continues at coordinate 28,560 of NZ_RCSQ01000043.1, read as the reverse complement.
AAAAGTACTGTAGCCAATGCCTTAGAACATGCACTGTTAGCGCGAAATATACATACCTATCTATTAGATGGCGATAATGTCAGACATGGGCTCTGTAAAGATTTAGGATTTAGCGATGCTGATCGTGTCGAAAATATTCGCCGAGTTGGTGAGTTAAGTAAGCTAATGGTCGATGCCGGACTGCTCGTGCTCACCGCTTTTATTTCGCCTTTTCAAGCCGAGCGAGATATGGTTCGTGACTTGGTGTCTGAAGGTGAGTTTATTGAGATTTACCTTGATACTCCATTCGACGTTTGTGAACAGCGAGACCCAAAAGGACTGTATAAAAAAGCGCGTGCAGGCGAGATAAAACATTTTACCGGCATTGATTCTGCGTATGAGCCCCCAATTAACCCAGAAATATGTTTAAATACTTCTGAGCAGTCGTTGGAATGTTCTGTCCAGCAACTAATAGAGTATCTACTGTCAAAAAATATCATAAGGTAAGTCATGAATCATACGGATCTGCTAGAAGAAGTATTAAATCTGAGTATTCGCGCTGGTGAAGCAATTATGAAGATTTATGCCAAGGACTTTAACATTGAATTTAAAGAAGATGAGAGTCCAGTCACTGAGGCAGATCTTGCTGCACATAAAGTGATAGTTGCAGGACTAAAAGAACTTACCCCAGAGCTCCCAATTTTAAGCGAGGAAAGTGCGGTAATTGACTGGGAAGAACGCCGTCAGTGGCAATCATACTGGCTAGTTGACCCAATCGATGGCACAAAGGAATTTATCAAAAAAAATGGGGAGTTTACCGTCAACATCGCGCTTATCAACAACGGCGAACCCATTCTGGGTGTCGTTCATGCTCCGGCACTCAATGAAAGCTACCTCGCTGAACAAAGCATTGGCGCTTTCAAACAAACCGGTGAAGCGCGCATTGAACTTAAAGTCACCACTAAACCAAACCAAGGCGTAATTAAAGTGGTTGGTTCGCGCTCCCACCCGTCAGCTGATCTTGCACAATATCTTACCCGTTTTGAACAAGTTGATATGGTACCAAAGGGAAGCTCATTGAAGTTATGCTTAGTCGCAGAAGGCAAAGCCGATGTATACCCACGCCTAGGCCCCACTTCTGAATGGGATACAGGCGCTGGACATGCAGTTGCAAATATCGCTGGAGCAAGCGTAGCCCAGCTCAATGGTGAGCCGCTACGGTATAACCAAAAAGCTGACTATCTCAATCCCTACTTTGTGGTGTCTAGATTAGAAGAGTGATACCACATAGTCGCTTATACATGTTAGCCCGAGATTAACTCAACCGATACCGCCAATCTTGGCGTAGGGTTTACTTATGCTAAGTATTGGTTGGTTTATTCGCAGCCCGAGTCAGTACTTTATCGTACACCTGTTTTAAAACTTCGCTGGGTACAGTTAAAGAAAATTGTTCTCTTACTAACTTCTCAAGCTGCGCAAAGCTTTCGATCGGTTTTTCTACTACATTTCCATCGCACTCATGCCATTCAAAGTAGCTTTGGTTTCGGATCAAGTAGCGATGGCAATGACTGACACGAGATACAATCAAGTTATTAACAAACCCAGCATCAGGGTGTTGATGAGAGAAAAAATGGCCTATTTCACAATCTGATTCAAAGATTTCACCCAAGTCAACATGATACAAAGTGAGCGGAGCTTCTCCTTCCTCTAACAATGTCACTTTCACATAATCAGATGATTTTTGTACCTGATAAGTTTGGCGTCCTTGTATACTAAGCGCTTGGTTGATATTGATGGGTGCTCGGGGAGACTTTACCCCAAAACCAACGTCAACTAAGTACTCCTCCCCTTCCAGTTCTAGTAGCGTCATGCGATGAGAGCGAGGGTTGTCCTGTTGACCATTGAGCATTACCCTTGCAAGCACAGGTCGAACCGTAAAGCCTAGCTGTTGTAACGCCAAATAGGCAATCTTGTTTTGTTCAAAACAATAGCCACCTTGCTTTTGGGTGATTAGGCGATTAAATAAAGCGTCTTCATCAAGTAATAAGCGTTCACCATACATAGCATTAATACTTGAAAAGGCGTATCGATCTAAATGTTTTTGCTGCAACTCAGTTACAAGTGCAAGGCCTGAGCCCTGCTCTAGAGACAAGCTATCTAGGTAATATTTAATATTCATTGCTAATTCCATCACTGAATCCTTAAGTTGATGGGAGCAGGTTAAAACCTCGACTTAAGTTTAGGTCAATACTTAATATAAACTTTTTACCATCAACATCATGCAAACAACTGATGTATTTTTGAGTCTGATAAAAGTAGGTGCTTTGCGCGCTCTACTGATAAAGGTTTTGACATTAAATACCCCTGACTTTGCTGACAATAAAGCCGAGACATCACAGCTAATTGTGCCGCCGTTTCTATCCCTTCTGCTGTTACGACAAGATTGAAGCTCTTAGCAATAGCGCAAATTGCCTCAATAAGCTGCTCGGCTTTGTCATCATACTCAATCCCTGCGATAAATGATCTATCGATTTTTACTCCGTCAATTGGCAGATGATTGAGCCTAGCCAGACTGCTATAACCAGTACCAAAGTCATCAATATAGATCCCAAATCCTGCGTCATGTAAGCGTTTTAATGGCTCAACTAGCATATTCTCCTCTGCCATCATCGCAGATTCGGTTAGCTCTAGCTTAATTTGTGATACAGAGATCGATGCGACTTCACACTGTTCTATCAGCCAATCCACAAATTGCTGAGAATGTAGCTGTAACGGAGACACATTGACAGCAACAAACATACTGTCATCCCCCACATCATGAATGAAACTCAGCGCTTGTTCAAAAACCCACTGACCAAGCATGGTAATTTTTCCACACTGCTCAGCGATGGGAATAAACTCAGCTGGGCTTACATCACCGAGCAAAGGATTGTGCCATCGTAACAATGCTTCAAACCCCTTCAAGCATTTACCTTGCTGACAATACACAGGTTGCAGATTTAACGTCAGCTCTTGGACAGGGTTCATCACGTTCAATGCCTGCTCCAATTGAATCTTTCGTCCCGCCTCGTTAGCAATCGCGTTAGTAAAAATATGATACGTATTTTTGCCGCGCTTTTTGGCTTCATACATCGAAATATCAGCATCATGCAGTAACTTTTCAGCGTCACAGCTGATGCAAGGTGTTGTGAAATGCCTTACTCCTATACTGCCACTTACACTATGCGCTTGCTCTTTTAGTGAAAAGGGTGCACGGATCTGTACTAAAACATCTTCTAATACCCCTTCTATCGGTTGCGGTAGTAGCTTATCATCAATGAGGACGGCAAACTCATCGCCTCCAAGTCGTGCAATCTCAGCGTAACCACTTAGCAACCCCCGCATGCGCGAAGCAAACTCGGCTAATAACTTATCGCCAGCTTGATGTCCTAACATGTCATTTATCAATTTAAACCTATCTAAATCAATGTATAACAGTGTATATTTTGCGCTCTGTTTTTCGCGCACTTTATCAACTAAAGAAATAAAACTTTGTCGGTTAAGGAGATCGGTGAGGCTATCATGTTGTGCTTTATACCTCAGCTGCTCTTGAAGTAATTTCCCTTGAGTAATGTCTGTTACTCGGCCTTCATACAGACATGAATCAGGGAGGTGCAACCAGTTGCCTGAGTGCCTAAGCCAAATATGCTCACCACACTCAGACGTTGCCAGCCACTCCATTTCTTGGTGCGCGTGCTTATTCGTTACAATGCCTTGCCATAGATCTTTGCACTCATAATCTTGCATGAGTGTCGCAAAACTGGTTTCAGGCTTAGGCGTATTGCCCGCAAACAAAAGCTGATTGAATGCAGGGTTTGAGTCTACTATGTTGCCATCTTGATTTAAAACGAATAGCCCTTCATGACTATTGATAAACAGGCTTTTATACTTTCGTTCAGCCGCTACCTGTTGCTGCAATGCCCCTAGTCGTTTATTTGACTCGCTTTGTAACCTTTGATTGGTAACTTCCAATCGTTTGGTTCTCTCAACCACGAGATTATTTACTGTTTTGTTGCGATTCTTTAGCTGTTGCAGCTGCAACCAAACCAAAAGAATACACACAGTAACAACGGATAAGAAAAGCACAATTAAGATTTTATGATTATTTAACCAGCTGGGGTGCAAAAGAGACTCATCAAACAACTGCATGGTAATGGGCATACCATAGAAGTTGATGGTTCGCTCAGCACTTGGTGTGAATTCATCCAAAGCAAATTGCTGTTGCCAATCGGAACTATAAATAGCCTCCCCCTTCGAGGCAACCACGAGATGCTGTTTGCGTTGTTGGTAGAGTTGACCAAATAATGACTCCAGCAAAATAGGTAATTCAAAGCTTAACCCAAGTATTGCGTTAAACTCGTCCCCTTTAGCTTGCTGTATTAAGAGGCTGAGCTTCTTTTGATTTGGCCACACAAACGTAGATAGTGCATTTTGATTTTGTTGAGTAAATATATCTTCTGTCAAAAGCTCAGCCTGCCCCACGGTTTGACCAACTTCTGAGACTGGTGCAGCTTTAGTCACCACCAAAAAGCGGCCAGATTCACTTACCTCGTTGTGACGGATTTTAAAGTCAAAATAACCACGATTTCGCTGTGCGGTTTCAAGTGCTGAGAACTGTCCGGGCTCAACCAATACATATGTTTCCATACTTAACCCTAAATTGGTTGTAGCTAGCTGAGATTGAGCAATTTCATAAAAATCAGCACTTTGATGTCGGTTTAAATAAGCATCTATTGAATAAAGCAAATGAGCCACATGTTGCAATTTACCATTAAGTAAATACTCAAGCCTTGATAACTCCTGCTCTTGTTTATGATCTAGCTGCTCTTGGTAGTAAATATTGACAATCACGCCTACGTAGAGCAAAGACGTAAACAAAAACAATAAACCAAACATTGGCAAGCATCGCCGTATGGTACGCAAGGCTTTAACATCTTTGATATTACTAATTAGCGGTCGTTTAAATCTGGACATATTTACTAAACATTGTATGCTACTGCCATTCGATAATAATTCTTATTTACAATGAATAAAAGTAAACTTTTCCTTTTTTTGCTTTTTTGGGTACATTTTGATCAAGCCATCGCGCTGCAATCATCACAGCCACAAGTTAACGTTTATTCATTTCGAAAATACAAGCTTATCCAACCTGTTATTCACGCTTTTGAGCAAGAGACGGGCATAAGTGTCAATCTCGTCAATGGCAAGTCACAGCAGCTCCTCTCACGCTTAAGAACTGATGGAATTAACTCGCAAGCAGACGTACTACTGACTTCTGATCTGATCCAATTGCATGACTATAAAGATCTACTAAGTCCATTAGATGAGATTGGAAGTTGGCACATCATTAATCCTGCGTTTAAAGATGATGATAAACGCTGGATCAGCGTTTCGATGCGAACTCGCGCCATATTTAGAAGAAAAGCTTCAAATACACCGTTACCACAGGTTTATTCTGATCTGAATAAGCCACAATTTAAAGGGAAGTTTTGTATTCGTCAGTGGTCTCATAGTTATAACCTCGCTCTGGTATCAATACTCTATACTTCTTCATACTCTGGTGATTACATGTGGCTAGAACAAGCCAATACATTGCTAGCAAAACGCCCAGTTGGCGGTGATAGAGATCAACTTAGAGCACTTGCTCTTGGGCAATGTGAACTGGCGTTTGCTAATCATTATTACTGGCTAATGATGCACCACTCTGACAATAAAAGAGACAAGATACTGGCAGAGCAACTCGAGATCCACCATATAAAAATGCACTCGGGTAAAACTCCAGTTTCCACAACCACAGCAGCAATTTCACGACATGCGCCTAATGCCAAGGCAGCCATGCAGTTTGTGGAGTTTTTATTAAAACCAAGTACCCAGTCTATGTATGCTGAGTTACTTCACGAATATCCTGTCCTTGGCAGCGCACAATACAACCTTGTGCCGTTTCATCCAGCTATTGAACAAATCAAACAAGGTCTAAAGCAAGTCAAACGAGCACAGGCGGTGATTAAATCAATTAGCGAAAATCACCTGTAAGTCACAATTAAATATTGGTACAGGTCGTTTGGCTAATTGTATTCTGGTAAATGTCTTAGCCGGCTTTGGACCCTGTAGGGTTTGTACACTGTGCTCACGCTCTGAATATACTTGTTGATAGGGGTATTTGTTATCATTTTCACGCCACGTCAAGGTAAGATGACCACCTTCATAACGCCAGCGACCTTGGTAGTGGCTCCCAACCTGCTCCCAGCTCCCCCTTGGGTTGAGCTGCAATTGCAGCGCATCGTCACATTGATGAGAAAATAATAGGTTTGGAAGTAACTGCACGGCTCTATTTTTAACCAAGTACAGCCCAGCATTCCCAGGAGTATAGCGATGCCCTTCCATGTTAAATTCAGAAGTGGTGAGCGATTCAAAACCAACCGCTTTTACAGCCGCCTCAACTTCTCCAAGCCATCTTTCACCCGATGTCATCGGCGCAATATTCAAACGTGCACTATCATACTTTTCAGGAACAGGCAGTGAAGTAAAGCGAAAATTAACCTCTCGCTGCGCTAACTCACGCATCAGATTTTGTCTTGTGGTGTCGTCTAGCCCTGATTCAAAAATGTGTAAAGTTTGGGTACTACAACCGCTCAGCAAGCAAGCGGCTACTAAATAAATATATCTCATATTCATCCTTGAGCACGATAACTTGAGGCTGAATTATATTATCCACTTACCTTCAAGTTTGGTGCTATTTTTGCTCCAAGTTAACACCTAGATAGCCAAGTTTCAACTGCAGATTTTGGATAAAGAATATCTTTGAAAAGATGGTGCTGTTGATGATGTAAATGTTGCTCTTGACTCGGTAACCCTGCTTGGATTTGACTGTGATGCTCATTAAAACGTGAGATGACTGAGAGCTTGTCTTTGGCTTGAGTAAGCGACTCATTGACATAGTGACGTACATCATCCGCGGTCATTAGATCTGTCTTATCGACCTGCATAAGCTCTTTTCTCAATGCTGTGCGAATCCCCATCGTTGCCTCCATTAACATACTGATAAAAACAAATCGCGTGGACGACCTGCAAAATACACACCAAATAATTCAGTAATGTTAAAGACACTGGTTTTAGCAAAAAAGTTTCGTCATTAATCGTAGTAATTTTATATACTGTCGTATAAGGCAATAAGACACTAGCTGTGTTAGGTAAATACGGCATGTTGAGGTTATAAAAATGCAAGATGGGTTTATTGAAATTGAGCTCGAAGAAGAGCCGATAGAGTTGTGCAACCTTTTGAAAGTGCTCGACTTAGCAGAAACTGGAGGACATGCAAAGTTATTGATCACTGAAGGTTATGTAGCAGTCAACGATGAAATATGTACGCAAAAACGTAAAAAGATTTATTCGGGCGATATTCTGCATTTTGATGGCGATGAATTTCATTTAACGTTAGCACCAGACGCGACACCACAGCCTAGAGCAGTTGCAACACCAAAACCATCAACTGCAACGCCGACTGCCAGTAAGAAAAAACGACAAAAGTCGGGAAAATCTTACACACAAGTGGACAAAAATACAGGCCGTAAGCCCATTTCTTTTGGTTAACTCGTATCGCTTTGACAGCAAACCACAACTCTTTTCTCACCGCTGTAGTGCACTAATGCCCCGCTAAAGTGCACTCATCTCTTGAAAAATTTCCTTTTCAACACTAGGACTATAAATGTACAAAAATGCAGCAGGTTTGCAATTGGTACATTCCATGCAAATTTCTTTGCATGATTAGAATAAGGAAAAGGGTCAAGCATGAACAATTCATATAATACCCTGACTCAGCTTACCGTCGGCGAGCGTCAGGTGCACATTCACTCACTACCAGCGTTGAGCGATAGGGCAAAGAGACTGCCATTTTCTCTGAAAATCTTACTCGAAAACCTACTACGCCATGAAGATGGTAAAAATGTTACTGCCAAGGACATCGATGCGCTACTAAACTGGAAGCCTGAAGAAAAACCTAGCAAAGAGGTGGCTTTTACCCCAGCCCGCGTCGTAATGCAAGACTTCACCGGCGTGCCCGCAATCGTCGATCTTGCAGCAATGCGTGATGCGATGGCAAAGCTAGGTGGTGACCCAAATAAAATCAATCCCCTGTCTCCTGCTGAAATGGTCATAGATCACTCAGTGCAAGTAGACGAATACGGTCATGATGGCGCATTTGATTTAAATGCAAAACTTGAGTATCAACGCAATAAAGAAAGGTATGAATTCCTGCGTTGGGGGCAAGGCGCATTCGACAACCTAAAGGTTGTGCCACCAGCAACGGGTATCGTGCATCAGGTAAATTTAGAGTATTTGGCACGAGTCGTGTTTGAAAAAGATATCAATGGCATGCCCTTCGCCTACCCCGACACACTTGTCGGTACAGACTCACATACAACCATGAACAACGGCCTTGGCATATTAGGCTGGGGCGTAGGAGGGATTGAGGCTGAAGCCGCAATGCTTGGTCAACCTATTTCCTTACTCATCCCTCAAGTGGTTGGCTTTAAATTAGAAGGTCAATTACCTGAAGGAACAACCGCAACCGACTTAGTTCTGACAGTAACGCAGATGCTACGTGAACACGGCGTTGTGGGTAAGTTTGTTGAGTTCTTTGGTGATGGCTTAGCTGACCTGCCACTAGCTGACAGAGCCACGATTGCTAATATGGCGCCTGAGTATGGTGCCACATGTGGGATCTTTCCTATTGATGATGAAACCCTTGAATACCTTCGCCTCACCAACCGTGACGAAGAGAAGATAGCGCTGATTGAAGGTTACGCAAAACATCAAGGCATGTGGCGCGAGCCCGGTGATGAGCCACTTTACACCGACGTTTTGACACTAGACTTAGCGACTGTCGTTCCAAGTCTTGCAGGTCCAAAGCGCCCACAAGATAGAATCCCTCTCAATGACGCCGGTAAAATTATCCAAGCCCATTTAGGAGAATTTCAACATGAGCGCAGTGAAAAAAATGCCGCGTCGGATCAAGATGAAGCTCGCACCGTTAGTGAAGGTGGGACTTCTCGGGTTGACCAAAACGAACCGGCAATCCTTGGTGTTGGTAAGGTTAAATTTAAAAAACAAGAGTTTGAATTAGTCGACGGTGCCTGCGTTATTGCGGCTATCACAAGCTGCACAAACACCTCAAACCCAAGTGTCATACTTGCTGCTGGCCTTGTCGCAAAAAAAGCCAAGGCACTTGGGTTAAAGCCCAAGCCTTGGGTGAAAACGTCATTAGCTCCAGGCTCAAAAGTAGTCACTGATTATCTAAAACAAGCTGACCTTTTAGCGCCACTTGCGGAACTCGGTTTTGATTTAGTCGGCTACGGCTGTACAACTTGTATCGGTAACTCCGGCCCATTACCAAAAGAAATTAACGACGCCATCGTTAAGCATCAGCTGGTCGTCAGCTCAATTCTATCTGGAAATCGTAACTTCGAAGGGCGGATCCACCAAGATGTAAAAATGAACTTCCTCGCATCGCCGCCACTTGTCGTGGCCTATGCAATCGCAGGGCGAACTGATATTGACGTCTACAATGAAGCATTGTGCCAAGCTGATGACGGACATGATGTATTCTTAAAAGACATTTGGCCATCGGTCTCTGAAGTCAGTGAACTAGTTTCTCAAACTGTGACCCAAGCCATGTTTGCTGAAAACTATGCCGATGTTTATCAAGGGGATAAACATTGGCAAGAGATCGCTGTTAATCAAAGCGAACGCTATCACTGGCAAGATAGCTCTACTTATATTCGTAAAGCACCCTTTTTTGATGATATGAGCAAAGAGCCACCAGGGATCCCAAGCATCAAAGGCGCAAGGTGCCTTGCTAAACTCGCAGATTCAGTTACTACCGATCACATCTCTCCTGCCGGGAACATTAAAGCGTCAGCTCCCGCTGGAGAATATTTACAATCACAAGGCGTGAAGCAAGCGGATTTTAACTCTTATGGCTCACGCCGTGGTAATCATGAGGTAATGATGCGTGGCACCTTTGCGAATGTGCGCTTACGCAATCAGCTAGCCCCGGGTACCGAAGGAGGGATCACTAGGTTATTACCTGATGGCGCTCTTATGAGTATATTTGATGCAGCTGAACAGTACCGACAACGTAATACACCATTGGTGATCTTAGCCGGTAGTGAATATGGTACAGGCTCATCGAGAGATTGGGCTGCTAAGGGTTCATTACTCCTTGGCATCAAAGCAGTTCTGGCAAAAAGTTATGAGCGTATCCATCGCTCTAATCTTATTGGTATGGGTGTGTTGCCTTTGCAGTTCAAACCAGACGAAGGTCATGAAGAGCTTAGTTTAAGTGGTGAGGAGGAATTTGAAATAGAAGGGATCTACGACACCGCAACTGAAGTCATCGTTACCGCCAAAAATGCCAAAGGTGAGGAAAAACAGTTTTCAGCAGACATTCGCATAGATACCCCAAAAGAGTGGGAGTACTATCAACATGGTGGGATATTACAGTATGTGCTGAGACAAATGCTCAATTAATCTAACAACATTAGAAGAGCATAGCACTTAAGCTGAAATCAGCGCTATGCTCTACTTTGACACCGAGCTTCAGCGAAGCTCGTTTTCTGTTGTCATCGCTGTTATGCCAGTGCAAACTTGAATCACCTGAACTGTGAATATTTCAGGGTTTTCGAGCGTTAAAGAGTAAGCGCACCTTACCCAAACTTCAGGTTAAGTATCAAAACCGTCCCGTATAAATAAGTGTAACAGTGTTAAGATCGGCATCGTTTAGATCCGACCCTAAACCAAATCGAACCGCTGAATGAGCATTAAACCAGTACTCTGTTTGCAGCTCAACGATTGACTCATTAAACTCTTCTTCTTGTAGCCTCGCAGACACCGCAACTTGCCAGCTTTTGTTGAAGTAATAACCAGCTTGTACTTGCCAAAAGTCCGTATCTGCTGCCACTTTTTGCATCTTCACATCCCACCCAACACCATCCTCAACCTCGGTATACCTAAAAAAGGGCGCAAGTGCTGTTTCAGTACTATGATCATCTACACCAAAGCCATCAAATTCTGAACGTTGACCGATAAATGTTAAGCCTAACTGCATATTTCGACTGACGAAACGACCCACCTGTAACAGTGCAATGGTATCTTTGGTGGACACAGAAAATGCCTCATCATCACTAAATTGAGTGACATCTACCGCCACCCGCCAGTGCCGCCCAATAAACAGCTCAGCATCAGCTTGGTACAATTGCCAATCATCATTTGTAAATCCCCCAATGGAAAAGTTATCGCTTTTCTGTAAATACCCCTGCAAGCTATAAGGTGTGCTATTGTTTTTCAAAGTTGTCAGATAATGCTTATAATGAACACCTAAGAATCCATCCTCAATTTCCAAAAACTCACCGAAACCGATACTTACTTCGTGTGAATTGGCTGCACTCATACCGGAATAAAGTAATAACCCAAGTATTGGTAGTACTCTCATGTTTTCCCCTTTACGTTAATGCAAAGATTGTAACGATGAGAAAAAATCGCCATAGTAAAAAAATGTAAGCATATGTATAAGAAAAGGAGACAAACATGTCCATTTGGTTTTCCCCAATTAGCCTTGAGTTGTGTAAATCACTAGATGAGGGAGCGACGGGTAAAGGTACATTAATGAAAACTTTGGGTATCGAGATTAGCGAAATAGGCGATGATTATCTTGTAGCGACTATGCCTGCGACCCCTCAGCATCACAACCCGATGGGAATTGTACATGGTGGTGCAAATGTGGTGTTAGCGGAAACCGTCGCAAGTTATGCGGCAAACTTTGTCGTAGATACCGAACGATTTTACTGTGTCGGTCAGGAGATTAATGCAAATCACTTAAAAGCCTCGCGAAACGGTATACTGCGAGCTGTTGCTAAACCTATCCACCTAGGAAAACGCTCTTCAGTGTGGGAAGTACGCATTACTAATAGTAAAAATGAACTATGTTGTATCTCACGAATGACAGCAGCAGTGGTATCACGTTAAAGCTTGATCTACCACAATTCATAACGATGCAATTCACCTCATGATTATTGCACCAACAAGCATGGTGAGGTGAATATAATGTCGGCTTCCAAACTCTGGCCTTTACACCTACTTATCGTATCAGGGCTTGCGCTCATTGTGATAGGTCATACTATACTGACGACTCAATGGCTGCATGAGTTGGGGCCAAAGGGGCTTGTAGTAGGTGCCAGCTGTATTGCTCTTGGCCTTACTTGCTCACTACCCACCAAAATCTATCTTACTATTTTACTCATGCGCCGCGAGCATAAAGGGTGATATGTTCTGAGCTTAATTTCAGAAGTCTGTTAGTTAACTACAATAATGTCTAAGTGCAATGGAATATTGAGTTATAACATGTGGTGCCTAATGCCTAGTTGCTCAGTATTACTTGATATTAGAGTGTGATTACTGCACCCTAAACCAAGAGTTTGAGATAGGCGTTAAACAGTGGATAAAGTTGATACTATCATTATTGGCGCGGGCGTTGTCGGCCTTGCTATTGCAGCAAAGCTTAGCCATAACCGTAGTGTGCTTGTCATCGACAAGGAAACTCATGTTGGCGAACATACCAGTAGCCGTAACAGTGAAGTAATCCATGCCGGAATTTACTACTCTTTAGATAGCCTCAAGCAGCTGTTATGTGTTAGGGGTAAAGCGCTTCTTTATGCACGTTGTAAACAACTTAATATCCCTTACAAGCAACTCGGTAAGTTTATCGTCGCGACCGATGAAAGTGAGGCGCAGCAACTCGACGCAATCAAGCAGACAGCGTATAACAACACCGTCACGGATCTGAGCTTCGTTTCGTCTCAAACCATTAGCCAACAATTAAGCCATTTAAGCATTCACAGTGCGTTGTTTTCTCCTACCACTGGTATTGTGGATAGTCATCAGTTGATGCTGTCTTTGATTGCCGAAATTGAAGCCAACGGTGGTATTGTTGCAACCCAAACAGCATTCATGGATGTTCAGAAGCTGGCCGAAGGCTTTGTCATAGCGATGCGCTGTAAGGACGAGCATTATGAACTGTGTTGTAGTCAACTTATTAACAGCGCAGGGCTGTCAGCGTCTGATATACTGAACAAAATAACTGGTAATAACCCCCAAGTGGACGCTTATTATTGTCGTGGTCGCTATTACCGCTATCAAGGGAAACACCCATTCCAACACTTAGTTTATCCTATTCCAAATAGACATGGCCTTGGGATACATGCCACATTAGATTTGGCTGGACAGTTAAAGTTTGGGCCTGACACTGAGTATATAGACAACATAGATTATCGTTTTGACGACTCGCACAAGGCACAGTTTATAAAAGCGATAACTCAATACTGGCCACGACTCGACCCCTCTAGACTGACACCAGACTATACCGGGATCAGGCCAAAGCTCAGCCGCCACCAACAAAGTGATTTTGTGATTCAGTTCGAGGCAACACACGGTATCGCTAACTTTGTCAATTTGATGGGGATTGAATCTCCAGGCCTAACTGCAAGCTTAGCGATTGCTGAGTATGTTGAGCAGCACTTATAGACTGTTTAGCGGTTTTCCTTTAGCGCCTCATCTATTTTTTTTGCTCTCTCATCCATTAACTTTTGTACGTCTTGGGTGTCCTTCATTAACTGCTGCACCGCAGCAGGGTTTAACGCTGTCGGTACTGCTTTTGAAGAGGAGTTATTGGGCTCTTGTTCAGCCTTGGCGGCAAGAATACTTGTATCTTCAGCTGCTATAACTGTAATTTTACTCTCGTCTATTTGATATGCTTGAGAATGGCCATGCGGGTTTGGCTTATCAGAATAATGCCACTGTCCCTTTGCATCCTGCCAGCGATATACTTGTGTATGCGAACTCGACGCTGGCTTACTGTCACCTAACAAGTCGTTTGTATATGATTTGACTTGATCCATTGCATCTATTCCTTGGCGCTTCAACTCATTTGCATTGTGTTCTACCGACTGGGTTATCGACTGCACACTTAACCAAGGCTTTCCATCTGGTCGTTTGAGCACAAATAAACAGGCTACTGCGACTAGCATGACCATAATCATCAAATAACTCGCGGCTTTCATTTTCATCTCTTCATTGTCCTTTGAGCCCATACTTTAGCAGTATCTTTTTAAATTGTTCAGTCTTTTTAAAGTCAGTTAGAAAATGATTAAAATCATTGCAAAGCGTTTTTGCTTTTTGACTGTATCCAAATTGTAATTGCAATGGTGCAACATCAGATATACCTTGAATCACTAGCTTCTCATCAAAATGGGCATGTTGTAGCTGGTACCAACGTAGGGTAGGTTTGCCGATAATAGTAAAAGCGATTGCCTTATGCCCCCCACCGGCGAGCACAGATAAAACATCATGCTCAGAGTAATAATCTTTCCTCTGTAACTGGTCATGTTCTAAATATGGCTCCAACTGAGGGTAGGTATAGCCAAAACGCCCAAGAAACAAATGCGATTTTACGTCCGTCATATCAAACTGTTCGGCTTGTTTATGTGTCACGATCACATCTTCAATAACATAAAGGGGCTCACTCCAACACATCGGAGTTATACCTCGATACCACAGCTCTGATTCCATTCTAACCTCAACTGTTCCCTTTTCGATTTCAACTGATGAGCGCCTTTCAGGGTACAGTAGATAGTTGATTTTATATCGATACTGCGCTGCGAAGAGTTTAAACACATCAATAATAAGCCCTTGCTCAGCGCCATGCTCAATAATAAAAGGAGGGTAATATTGAATGGCAAAATTAATATGCTCCTCACTACTAGCAACACGCCCCGATACAACAGCCAGCAAAGTGCAAAGACATGTACAGAAATAACCCACTTTTACAAACGAGATCAAAGCCACCTCCTCGACTTTGATTAAGTAATAGTCTAAGTATGACTGATAGCCACCAATTTCCAAGTTAATGCCTTTGATAATTCGGCTCAGTTATATGAGGCATACACACAAAAATAGACGAATACGCGTCTTTGGGTAACACTGGTTTTTTCAAAATTGACTGGATGCTCAAATGAGCATAACAAGGAGGGTATTCATGAAGTACACACCGCGTTGCTTGGTGATAATCAAACTGTAGAGCGCGCTTGTACCGCTCTATCCTCGCCCACAGCAGCCAATTAAGGTATAAGGTGGATTGACCTGCATGGGCGAGGCGGCGTCTTTTATGCAACAATGCTCACGATATGGTAGCCCGAGGTTGAAACGTTGGCGTAGTTGGCATTAAATACCATCACCATCAATATGTAACCCACATTCGCGATTCAGACCAAAGAAGCGCGTTTCTTCCTCAGTCATACCTGGCTCGAGCTTGCGAGTAGTATGTACATCCCCCATTGATACATAGCCCTGCTCCCACAGTGGATGATAAGGCAGATCAAATTTGGTGAGGTATTGGTATACATCTCGATTATGCCAATCAATGATAGGATAGAATTTAACAGTTCCTCGACTTAACTCAACAATCGGTTTGTCAGCGCGTGTCGCAGACTGTTGTCGGCGCAGGCCACTAAACCATGTACCTGCATTAAGCTCACGCAATGCTTGAGTCATGGGCTCCACTTTATTTAGGGTATTATACTGCTTAATCCCCTCTTCACCTTGCTCCCAAAGCTTGCCGTATACTGCTTCTTGCCAAGCTGGACTTTGTTTAGCGCGGTATATTTTAAGATTAAGTGCCAAGCGCTCTGTTAACGATTCAATAAATTGATACGTTTCCGGAAACAAGTAGCCCGTATCGGTCAGTACCACTGGAATATCTGGTTGTTGTTGAGTCAGAAGGTGTAGCATCACCGCTGCTTGAATACCGAAACTAGAAGACAAAAAGTGAGTATCCGGTAAATTTTCCAGTGCCCAAGCGACTCTCTGCTCGGCTGTTTTATCACTCAATAAGGCATTAGCATCAGCAAGTAACATTTGCTGGGTTGCGCCATCAAGAGTTAATATTTGTTTAAAATTACTCATTTTCTCATCCAATGGGCAGCTTAGCTGCCCGTTCTAAGTCAAGCGTGGAAATCAGTTTTTGATACTTTGACTTCCGCAACAATTTCTTTGCGGATAACATAATCACCAAAACACTCGCCTTCGTTACGCTCTTTAACCCACTGCCCAATCAGCTCATCAAGAGCGGGAAGAAATACCTCTTCACCGACATTTTCCAAGTACAGTTTAGGAATACGAGTACCCGCGCGGTTACCGCCTAAATACATATTGTATTTACCAGGTCCTTTACCAACGAACCCAACTTCAGCTAGCATCGCTCGGCCACAGCCATTAGGACAACCAACGACACGAAGAATAATATTCTCCTCAGCCACCCCATGCTTAGCGAGCAAATCTTCGACTTGTGTTACAAGCCCTGGTAAATAGCGTTCTGCTTCTGCCATTGCCAATGGACATGTTGGTAGTGACACACATGCCATGGAGTTTTTGCGCTGCTCTGAATGCTTACCATCAATCAACCCATGCTCGCGGGCGATTTGCTCGATTTGCACTTTATCTTCAGCTGCAACTCCCGCAATAATTAAGTTTTGGTTTGCTGTCATGCGGAAATCCCCTTTGTGGATCTCTGCAATTTTGCGACAACCTGTTTTAAGCGGTTTATCTGGGAAATCTAAAATACGACCGTTTTCGATAAACACCGTTAAGTGATGCTTACCATCAATCCCCTCAACCCAACCAAAACGGTCACCACGGTGGGTGAATTCATAAGGACGGCTTGGCTCAAATTTCATACCGGCACGGTTTTCAACTTCCGCTTTAAACGCCTCAGTGCCAAATGTATCTAGCGTATATTTAGTTTTTGCATTTTTACGGTTTACTCGGTTACCCCAGTCACGTTGCACAGAGACCACATGCTCAGCAACGGCAAGCGTGTGCTCAAGCGGAATAAAGCCAAGGTCATCAGCTTTGCGTGGATAGGTATTCACGTCACCATGGGTCATCGCCAAACCACCGCCCACAAGCACATTAAAGCCAACTAGTTTGCCGTCATCAGCAATAGCAACAAAGTTGAGGTCATTGGCATGCACGTCTACTTCGTTATTTGGTGGTATGGTTACCGTGGTTTTGAACTTACGTGGTAAATACGTATCACCCAAAATCGGCTCGGCCGTTGTTTCCGTTTTTTCACCATTCAACCAGATCTCTGCGTAAGCTTTGGTTTTTGGTAGCAAGTGTTCTGAAATTTTAGCCGCCCACTCGTACGCTTCTTGGTGTAACTCAGACTCGACCGGGTTAGTCGTACATAACACGTTGCGGTTTACATCACCTGCCGTCGCAATAGAATCAATACCTACGCTATTCAGCAGCTGGTGCATCCCTTTGATGTTTGGCTTCAATACACCGTGGAACTGGAAAGTTTGACGCGTTGTTAGACGAATGCTCCCATACATAGTTTTATCCGCTGCAAACTCGTCAATCGCCAACCACTGATGTGGTTTAATGATACCGCCAGGCATACGAGCGCGAAGCATCACGTTATGCAGTGGCTCAAGGCGTTGCTTAGTACGCTCAGGGCGGATATCGCGGTCGTCTTGCTGATACATACCGTGGAAACGGATCAATTGGAAGTTATCCGCAGTAAAGCCACCGGTTAGCTGATCGGTCAGATCCGTTGAAATTGTGCCACGTAAGTGGGCACTTTGTGACTTCAAACGCTCATTATCAGAAAACTTTGCGTTTGCATCGAGCTTACTATTCGGTTTGATTTCAGAATTGCTCATTGTCTTTCCTACATTAAAATTGGCTGACGGTATAACAAGACGTGTTAGTAAACGTCTTTCTGATAACGGTTTGCGCTGCGCAATGCTTTAAGATATTGCTCAGCTTGTTCATCATCTTTCCCTCCATGGGTTTTAATGATGTCGATAAGTGCTTGATGTACATCTTTAGCCATTCTAGTGGCATCGCCACAAACGTAAAAATGGGCACCCTTTTCAAGCCAAGCAAACACAGCTTCGCCTTTCTCTCTCAACCTATCTTGCACGTAAATCTTTTCTGCCTGATCACGGCTAAACGCTAAATCTACATGGGTTAATAGACCCGACTTTACGTATTTTTGAATTTCTACTTGATATAGGAAATCTTCAGTGAAGTGTGGATTGCCAAAAAACAGCCAGTTTTCACCTTCAGCGTCTCGTGCTTCACGCTCTTGTAGGAAGGCTCTGAACGGCGCGATACCAGTACCTGGCCCTACCATAATCACAGGTGTTGTATTGTCACTCGGCAACCTAAAGTTATCATTATGCTCACTGAATACTTTAACTTTGGTCCCCTCTTCAGCACGATTCGCTAAGTAGCCTGAGCAGCCGCCAAAGTGTTTTTCACCAAAAGCATCAAACTCCACTAAGCCAACGGTGAGATGTACTTCCTCTTCAACTTCCGCTTGACTTGACGCGATGGAATACAAACGCGCTTGCAATTTACGACAGCAATCAACCAACGCTTGCGCCTCAATGTTCGCAGGGTTTTGTTTAATCACATCAAAGATCTGTCGCTCTTCAATATAGGCACGTAATGCCGCTTTATCGTTTGCAAGTGCGCTTAGTTCCTCATTCCCAGTCGCTATCGCATATTTTTCAACAAAGCCTGGATATGACTGTGTTAGCTCAAGATGCTCAATTAAGGCTGTTTCTACTGAAACAGTTAGGTCACCCAGCTTGACAGTTTGCGCTTTATCAAGGTTAAGTACCTCAAGAGTAGCAGCCACTTCTTGTGGATCATTTAAGAAGTACACGCCAAGAGAGTCTCCTGGTTGATAAGTAATATCAGAGCCTTCAAGTGAAATCTCGATATGACGAACATCTTTACTGGAATTTCTCCCGGTTATTTTTTGAACCACATTTAGCTCTGCTGCAAACGGATTTTGTTTGGTATATTGACTGGCGACAGGCTCTGGCATGCCATAGGGCATGTTGATGACATTACCACCTCCGGTTTGCTGCGCTTTGAGCTCTGGCTCAAATATATCTAATGCTTGTGTTATCCACTCTTGTGCTTGCGCTTCATAGTCTACATCTAAGTCAATACGGGGGACGGCAATCTCAGCACCTAACGTGCCTAGGCGCGCTTCAAAATCTTTTGCTGTCTGGCAGAAAAATTCATAACTGGTATCTCCAAGACCGATAACAGCTTGTTTCACGCCAGCAAGTTTAGGGGCTTTTTTACTCACCAAAAATTCATGTAATGCTTCAGCGTCTTCAGGCGGTTCACCATCACCATAAGTTGAAACAGCAATCACCAAAAACTTTTCTTTTTTTAGGTTAGCTGGTTTGTAATCTGCCATATTAACGAGCTTGGTCGTCAATCCCCGCGCTTCAGCTTGGGTCTTGATAAGCGTTGCGACGCCTTTTGCGTTGCCAGTTTGTGAACCATATAAAATAGTTAATGGTGCAGAATCACCAACACTCACAGTTGCTTGACCAGCTACACCTGATAAAGCAGCTGAATTGGCTGTCGCTGCTAAGTAGCCACTCACCCATGCCTGCTGGATTGGATTTAGCTCCCCAACTAAGCCTTGTAATTTTTGCAGTTGTTCATTTGTCAGCGGACTTGCTGCAGCACTAAGTTGACTTAACAACATCATGGATCCCCGTACCCAAAAGGTTTGCTTGCTCATTGCATCATTGGCTCGCTCACAGCGGAGCCTGCTTTTATAAGCCTGAAGCATACGTGGCAAAAGATAAGATCAAAAAGAATAGAATCTGCTTTTATATTCCTTTTAGTTATTGAAGATGAAAAAGTCCAAAGAAAATAACTTAAAAGAAGTGCAATATTTAGCCTTTAAAAGTATTAACATTGCCGTAACAGAGTTGATGTAAAATCAACCTGTCAAATAGACAAATCAATAATATAGATAATGATAATAATGAGAGTAAAAATGAAACACGGGAAATATAAACACCTGCTCATCGGGTCGTGCTGTTCACTATTGAGCCTAAACGCCACTGCACAAGTGCAAAATGGCAGCTTTGAAAGTTGGAGTGGACAGGCTCCAAGTGGATGGACGACGATTGATTCTGGGATAACGCTATCTTCAGTCACAAGCCCTGTAAAAGATGGCAACTATGCTGCCGCAATTCAGGTTAATACTGCAACTCAAAGTAGTACAGACTTGCAACAACAAGTTAATGTTGAAGCGGGAAAAAGCTATCAATTTAGCGCATGGGTTTATCATACTGAGGGTGGTGTCAAAGCAAGGTTAGTGGTGGATGGCTATCATGGTTACTCAGACCAGTTCAATGTCGGACAATGGCAGCAGATTAATCACACCTATACAGCAACCGCAACGACTACTATCAATGTTGGTTTACGCTTTTATGATGGAAGTGGCTTTGATGGCAGTGAAACCGTTTATGTTGACGGCTTTGCACCAAGTAATGTGACGCCAGAACCACCGACAAGTTGTCAAAGCAACAGCTTAAATCTTGCTTTGATCACTGATAACTATGCCAGTGAAACCAGTTGGAAAATTACCAATACCGCAGGTAGTACAATGGCAAGTGGCGGTAATTATAGCAACAACCAATCCGTTAACGAGGGAATTTGCCTTGCCGATGGTAATTACACCTTCACTATTTTAGATAGCTACGGTGATGGCATTTGTTGTAGCAATGGTAGTGGGCAATATACTTTAACACATGGCTCTAAAACGATTGCATCTGGGGGACAGTTTACCAGCCGTCAAGATCATAGCTTTAGCCTTGGTAGCACGTTACCACCACCAACGGGAGATGGATACTACGCCACTACCGCGGGGCTAAGCGGTTATGCACTTAAAACGGAACTGCACCGTATCATCCGAAATCATCAATCTCAGGGCTACTCGGCAATTTGGGGCTTCATAGATCAAAGTGAACGAGATAACTACTTTGAAAAAGATAATAGTATTCTTGATAGGTACTCTGAAAAACCATCGGTAAGTGACAGCATCACTTATGTTTCAACCGGTTCACAGTGTGGCACCTACCGTGTAGAAGGAGACTGCTATAACCGTGAGCACTCTTTCCCTAAATCTTGGTTTGGCGGAAAAGTAGAGCCGATGAATTCAGACATCCATCATATTTTCGCCTCTGATGGTTATGTTAATTCAAAACGGAGTAACTTCCCTTTTGGTGAAGTCGGCAGTGCCTCTTATACCTCAAGTAATGGTAGCCGCGTAGGTTCTGCTACAGGTATTAACTATAGTGGTACTGTATTTGAGCCTATCGATGCTTTTAAAGGAGACTTTGCTCGCGCCTATTTTTATATGGCAACACGCTATCAAGATGTTATCGCTAACTGGCAAAATAACACCAGCTATAGTGATGCTGTATTAAACGGTAGTCAGGATCAGGTATTCGAGACTTGGGTTGTTAATATGCTAAAGAGATGGCATAACGAAGATCCTGTTGATGCGCTTGAACAAGCTCGCAACCAAGCGGCTTATGAGTTCCAAGGGAATCGTAATCCTTTTGTAGATCACCCTGAATTTGTTGAAGCCATTTGGTAATGTAAAAGTCTAAAATTAGTCTTTACAACCTAGTCCTCCTTACGAGGAGGACTAGCCTGCACATCTTATCAAAAGTTGTTGTAATAGAATTCCACTAACGCGGATTTATCGTCAATGGCTCTAAGGTTATCTTGGCGTTGCCGCTTGCCCCCATATGATTGGTATAACGCTGACCTTCAAATAAGGTGTAGTACACATCCACGTAATCATCGTCATTAGTAAACCAGTGACTTGGCATGGCCTTTATCAATTGGTTGGTTAGCTGTGGGATCAGCGCATATCCCTGAACGTTTGGATCAGGGATCGCACGCATCACTTGTGTCACAATATCTAAGAAAGTTGTCGCCAATTCTTGATAATTGGTGTTGTCATCCTGTTCCATCAATAACAAATCAGCCGCTTGCCAACGATATCTTTCCCAGTGAATGATAATTTGATTTGGTGTGTAGTCTCTACCATCATGATCTAGATATGGCATATCAACAATATCAAGTACAGGCTCGTCGCGCGAAGGGTTAACACCTGTCACAATACCATATACTTCTGCTGCGCCAGACACCCAAGGCTCTTGGTCATTATTCAACCTAATCTTTTTTAGCACACTGGTAGAAATCGGCGCAGCTTCGTCATTAGCCTGCATTTCAGCCGATGGCATCATCATTCCTTGCTTTGCAAATACTCGCTTCATGACCTCAAGCCCTTCAGCTTTGGTTTTCTTTGCGTCAAGCTCCACGATAAGCACTGGCCGCTCAGGCATCTTGTGTGCATCCAGTAAATGCAATTGTCCATGTTGATCGAATGCTTCGACATATTGCCACGACTTATCATCGCCCTTGGGTGCAAATGCGATTAGAGGCACTTCACCTTGCTGCCATTTTGTAAGCATTTGGCTTGAGGCAATACGTAGTTGATAAAGGTTAGATGTGTTATCAGTTAACCCTTTCAACGCACGAGTGTATTGACTAGCCTCTGTCATTAACTTTGCAGCCGCCCCACCAACTTGCAATTGTTCTAATGAGATAGTGTCTTGGTATTCACTAAGCTGGGTCTGTACTTGAGTATTAATTTGATTAAGCGATAGTGCTAAATTTTTTGCTATCTGTTTCTTTATATCTGCCACCTGAACAGGTGCTGCGTTAAAAACATCAAGCCCTTGAAGTGAGCTGTAAGCATTTGGCGTCTGTGCAGTAGCTACGCTTGAAAAAGTTACACTACCAAGCATGGCAAGTGTTAGGGTAGAAAGTGTTACATGTTGTTTCATCTTGCGTTCCTAGAAATAATCCGTCTTAGTGAACAAACAAGATAAAACAACAGGAATAATTTATCAACAAGTTAACAACGTTAACATATAAAACAATTTATTCTAAGTTTTAGAGTTTTTATTCTTCAATTGGGTAGAGCGTTATTTCTATTCCAGCACCAATTGCAGAAATTCTGAGCAACGTATCAACATGCAGTGCTTGAGAAAAGCACTTTGGAGACTTGCCAGAACTAAAACCAATATCAAAGGTGCGTTTTGTGCAACTAAGCCATTGCTTTAATGCGACCTTGGAGCAGGACTCAATCAGCTCACACAGCTGGTTAATCGCCTTATCAGGTGTTAGTTCGGTAGTGTTCGCTTCAATTCTAGCCAACTGACGATAATCATCTTGATCATAATGCAACACGATAGCGTTTTTCTTCAAATCTGAAACTAACGTGCTGATATCTTGCTTAGACTCTAGTTCCAAATCGACATTTAAAAATTGAATTTCAGACATGTGTTAAAAGCTACCTTGTAAAACTAAATGTTATAATGGCTTAATAACCTGAGATTTTGTAAAAGTAAGCAATTACCTAATCTACACTTAGGTTATCCAGAATGCGACAATGTGACGCATTCTACACTGCGTATGTTATCGTTATCATATTCACGAATAACTAGAATAACATATTGTGATGATTAAAAAACTGCTAAAGCCTGCCCGTAAACTCCATAAATATCTTGGTTACTTACTCTTCCTCCAGATTTTTGCCTGGCTGCTTGGGGGCTTAGTGATGAGTGCTATTCCTCTAGAAAAAGTGCATGGCAAACATCTTGCTTTGCGCAAACTCGATAATCCGTTTTCCTCTGCTGACTATCGTGCTGACATCAATAAATTAGTACAGCAGTCAACGAAGTTGGAGCATATTCAGTTTAGTCACTTTCTTGGTTTACCTATCATCAAACTAAATCATGACGAGACACAAGTATTTAATGGCATAACTGGCGCCCCTCTGGCAGCACCTAGTAAAATGCAAATAATTCAGCAAGCTGATAAACATGTATTAATCACTGCACAGGTGATTAGCGCGACACACCTTGCCCAAGGGCCTAGAGAAATAGGTTATAGAAAAAACGTATGGAAAGTTGAGTATGGTGATGCGCTCAATACCACACTTTATCTGAGCGCAAGCAATGGAGAAGTCATTACAGTGCGTAGCAGCCTTTGGCGTATTTTCGATTTTTTCTGGATGTTACACATTATGGATTACGACGAACGTGAGGACTTTAATAACCCATTACTTGTCTCATTTGCGGCAACAAGCGTCTTATTCTGCATAACCGGTTTATTGCTATTACTACAGTCTCCTCCTTGGCGTAAACGCCGACGGTATACATAATACGGCGTGTACCGCCCTATTTCGTTGTTAGTATTGATGAGTTTTTTGATATAGTGATATTCCCTGTATTCCACCCTAAGGTGAGAGGTTATGTCACGCTTTTTCTACATTATAGTGCTCTACTTCTTTGCACTAACCGCCAGTGCGCAAGATTTCAGCTCTTTCTCACAAGCTAAGAAATATCTTTCAAAACAGGTCACTGAAGATAGCCGCACCTTATATTGTAACTGTGGTATCACCAAGCGGGGTAAAAAGCTGGTACCCGACACCACAAGCTGTGGGTATGCCGCTAGGTTGCCTTATACAAGAAACGGCAAAGAAAATGCTCGAGCAAATCGCATTGAATGGGAGCATATAGTCTCGGCATGGGAGTTTGGTCATCAACTGCAATGTTGGCAACAGGGAGGTAGAAAACAATGTCGAAAAGTGAGTGAAAAGTTTAGAAAAATGGAAGCTGACATTCACAACCTTGCCCCTGCTATCGGCGAAATAAATGGTGATAGATCTAATTACCGTTTTTCTATGCTCCCTAATACCGAAGCAAATTATGGCGCTTGCCCTGTTAAAATCGACTTTAAACTACGTCGTATCGAGCCGCCTTACTATGCAAGAAAACGCATTGCTGACGCCTATTTTTATATGGAAAAAACCTATGGTTTGAAAATATCGACTCAACAACGAAAGTTATTCACAGCTTGGCAGAAACAGTGATTGCTAGATGAGCAAAGCGATGCTAGCTTTTAGTTATACAACTAAAACAGGAACGTAAATACGATGCAACGTATTACTCTAGTTTTCGCATCAACAGTGATAAGCTTAGTATTAGCAGCATGCGGAGGCGGTGGTAGCGACTCCTTAGGCACTGACAACCCTGGCAATAATACTGGGCAAACCGAGCCGCCAATTTGGACATTTAACCAATTTTCACCTTCGAGCCAGTTCATTAATTACTGTGCAACGCCACGCACTGGCACCGACCAATTCAACAACGACAACCTTATCCCGATAAGGTTGGTACCGCTATGCACGAAAAAATGTGGCTCCGGTCTTTTACCAACGAAACTTACTTATGGTATGACGAGGTCATTGACAACGACCCTGCACAATTTGACACGGTTACTGATTACTTTGATCAACTGAAAACGAACCAAAAAACTCCTTCAGGTAATGATAAAGATCAATTTCACTTTTATGAGTCTTACGACAGCTTCCAAAAGCAAGCGCAAGCTGGGTTCACAACTGGCTATGGTATTCGCTGGGCAGTAATCTCTACTTTACCGCCACGCAACTTTACCGTTGCAGCGGTGGAGCCAAACTCTCCCGCCGCTGCCGCAGGCATTCAACGAGGCGATAAAGTATTATCCATTGATGGAATCGACTTTATCTCCAGCTCTGACAGTGCCACACTCAATGCAGGGCTGTCTCCTGCTCAAAGTGAACAGCATGAGTTCGTATTTGAAGACCAAGCAGGTAACCAAAAATCGGTTACTTTGACCTCTGTAGATTTCAAAACATCCCCCATTCAAAATGCTCAAATTATTAACTACGCGGGTAAGCAAGTAGGGTATGTGCAATTTAATCAGTTTATTCCAACCGCTCAAGATGGTCTAATCGAGGCGTTCAACCTATTCAAAACAAGACAGATCGATGACCTAATACTAGACATGCGTTACAACGGCGGGGGTCGTGTAATTATGGCGGCTCAGCTAGGTTATATGATTGCTGGGAATAATAGCCTAAACAAAACGTTTACGTTTAGTACCTTGAACGACAAGCGCACCGCAGAAGAAGAACGTACAGAGTTCGAGTCCAGAGTAATTAACTGGGCTGAAAACACCTTTACATCGACCAATTTACCAACTGTTTCCCTCCCTAGAGTGTATATCCTCTCAAGCCGAGGCACAGCATCTGCAAGCGAGAATGTGATCAACGGATTACGTGGTATTGATGTTGAGGTGCTTCTCATTGGCACCACTACGAGAGGTAAACCATACGGATTTGTACCAGCACAAAATTGCGGCACAGTTTACTACACAATTCAGTTTGGCTCAGAAAATGCCAAAGGCTTTGATGACTATGCTGACGGCTTTACACCCTCAGGAGCGTCCAGTAATGGTGAGATAGGTTTGTCGTCACAAGTACCAGGTTGTATTGTGGCTGATGACTTCTCAGAGTCACTCGGCAGTCAAAATGAAGATTTGCTCGCCGCTGCACTCTCTCATATAGATACTGGTAAATGTCCTGAGACTATCCAATCAGCTCCGAGGCTTGCACCTACGCAATATGGACAAGGAGATAGATCAGGTAATGCAGTGACGCTGCCACATTACCCTCTACGCGATAACGCAATCTTACTGAAGCCAAAGGAGTCACAGTGATCCGCATATTGTATTAATTGCGCTACTGTCTACAGGAAGTGCGAGCGAGCATATACTTACTTGCGCTTCCTGCTCAGCAAGCATAAAAAGCCAAACTAGCTGGGGTCTGTTGACCTTTCCTGTTTGATTTTTTTACCCTGAATATGGTTTGGTCGCGGCGCTCGGCTTACCGCCTAATAATCCAAGCAAAAAAGAAAAGCGTGCGCTAAAGAGCTGTCAGTTGTTAAAGTGGCGCTTTAACACCTCACATAACGCTTGTACTTTTGCTGTGCGATGTACTAACACATGGGTGACTAACCATACCTGACTACACCACCTTAGCTCCTCTTTTAGTATCGGCAGTAAATCAGGGTAGCGTCTCGCAACATTGTGCTGAACACCGCCAATACCAAGACCATTCACAATTGCTCGTGTAGCATCTGAAGTTTCTGATACTCTGAAGGTGACTTGAGACTCTGCAATATGCTCATCGACCCAAGCAAAATAAGGGACTCTAGCATTAAACCCACTCACCCCCGAGACGAAATTATGCTCCCGTAGTGCGTCTACTGTCGTCGGTATTCCCATACGCTTAATGTAATCGGAGGACGCGTACAATCCAGCTTCTAAAGTAGTCAATTGTTGCACCACGTAATCTGGTTCATCCGGCTTAGGTCCGGCTCTTACTGCAACATGTGCTTGACCGTGATCTAACCGCAAACGCTTTTGATCAAGCAACACTTCTAGTTGTACTTGGGGATGCTGCTGCTGAAAAGTAAGACAAGGCTCTGACAATATATCCATAAAACCACTGACTGTCGTCACTAATAGCTTGCCTCTTAGCTGACTATCTGATGCAACGATTGAGGTACTCAATTCCATCAAACGCTCGTCGATAATCGTCGCCGTTGCTAACAGCTTTTCCCCCGTTTGTGTTACTTGATAGCCACGAGCATGACGGTGAAACAAACGCGTACCTAACTCTTTTTCTAAGTTATTAATACGCCTAAGTACTGTACTGTGATGTATGTGCAGATACTCAGCTGCTGCAGACAGCGTGCCGAGCTTCGCTACTGTGTAAGCGACTTTGAGATCTTGCCAATCTGTGAATTTATCCATAACCACCTCTGTGCATATATGCACACAAGCATTGCGTTTATTCAGCTTTTATGCAAGTGAAATTTTGCTACTATAAATTCAACGAAACAAAATAAGGTATCAGCAAGATGACTACAGCTAAAATTATCGCTCTAGCAGGCAGTTTAAGAAAAGACAGCTATAACCAACTTCTCATTCAAGCCGCGGCAAATTATGCACTGGAAAGTGGTGCCGAGGTAGAGGTCGTAAAATTACGGGATTTAGATATTCCAATGTTTGATGAAGATCTAGAAGCTCAAGGTACACCACAAGGTGTTCAACTACTCAAAGAAAAGCTTCGTAATGCCGATGGGATCCTATTGGCTAGCCCTGAATACAACGGCTCATTTACCGCCGCGCTCAAAAACGCAATTGATTGGGCATCGCGTACAGAGCAAGGTGCAGTGCCTGCGTTTAGAAACAAAGTTGTTGCACTTTACGCCACATCACCCGGTGGTCTTGGCGGCTTGCGTGGTTTAAACCATGTTCGTGACGTACTATCAGGAATTGGCAGCCTAGTACTGGCAGATCAGCTCGCGGTTCCAAGTGCATTTAATACCTTTGACGAACAAGGTAAAATTAAAGACCCAGATCTAGCAGAAAAAGTTTCTAACCTTGCCCTGCAACTAGTATCTGTTGCAAGTAAACTAAAATAACGGGCAGGTAGCTTTGCATATATCTTGCTATGGACGTTTAGCTCATGCACACTAAGCGTCCAAAGCAAATGACAACTTTAACCAAACAGGTAATAATACCAATTTGACTTAATACTTGCTCAATTTGAAGGAGTCAATCTGACGCTAACCGCGTTAAAAATTTCTTATTTAGAACCACTAAATAGCAAAATTTTTGCCTAGTTATCGACAA
>NZ_RCSQ01000042.1:0-48239 GCF_004103255.1 Pseudoalteromonas sp. PS5 | reverse complement strand
GGTTTCAGGGGCGACTAATTAATTTGTTATGTGTAAATTACTCGAACTCACCATATTCCCAATCTGCATTGGCGTGTATTTTTTGTGCGAATGAACCGGGTTTTAAGCAGGTTAGTTCGTTAATAGTTGGATCAGCTTTCGTCAAATGGCCAACACAAATAAGATGTGGCTCTGAGTTCTCTGGACAATCCTCATCATCACAGAAAAACTGCCAATCACCTTCGGGATCTCGAATACCTACTAATGCGGGTGACTCTTTATTAAAGACATGAGGGCAAACATATACCCCGTAATTATCATTAAACTCCATACTTCCCTTTACACATAACGCCTCAAACACCGGATTGGTGAAGTTGGCTACTTTTTTGCGCACGCGAAAAAGGTGACAGCTTTAGCAAGTCCGCGTGCTTTGACTTGTTAGGCGAGACCACGAATGACATCTAATTTATTTTCAGGTGCATTTGGAGACATAAAATCAGGAATTGTGTTTTCTGTACGGCGAGGACGAGATAAAAACTCTACTGGCCATTCGGTAACACGACTTTCTTTTTTATGTTCGTAGACACCAGGGGTTGGCTCATTAATATGCTCTACCTGCAAAATTAAAGCTAACGGCTCTTCCGAACCATCAATTTCGCTAGAGCACTCTTTAGCTTCCTCATATGTTTCGAAAGCATAATAGTAATCGCTGCCATTTTCCAAATCTGGCGCGCCATCATGAGGGTGACACCAAACGCGATATTCAAGAACCTCATCCCATACGTACCCGCCTCCAGCTTTTGATTCTGCTGGGTATTCCCCTACCATTTTTGGATCTTTTACTTTTGGATAGATACTCATAACTCCTAATAGCGCCTAACGCCGTTGTAATTGGCTAATAATAGTTGGCTAAAATTTGTGAGGCACGAACAAAGCCAACTGTTATTTTGTCCGCGTTTACAACCTTGTTATAACCCCCATACCTGAGATGCCGAAAGAGCAATCGACAAAACCATAACTACAAAGGAAAAGGAATTATAAAGTTTCCAGTGGCCCTTTTGTTTTTTTGAAACTTTATAAAAAGTGAAAATAAAGCTTACAATAGAACCAAGCACCAGAAATGCTAATTTTTGCATCATGGGTGACCATGTAACATTTCCAGCACTTATATGATGATTAAAGAAAGCAGCAAACCACAGTAATAAGAGTGCATTGAATAGAATATAGAGTTCTTTAAAGCCAAACCTACTTTGCGAAGCGCCGCAGAAAGGGCAAAAATAAGCTGTTGATTTACCAGCACTCACCATTTTAGGTAAAATTTTACTTTTACACTTTTTACAAGTAGTCATAGAACACTCTAACGTCTTCGGGGGTTATAACATTTTATTCGTGCGCATGCGCGTTTACCTCGTTGGACCAGTGAAAACGCGCACAGTTAACTATCAGTATGCAAAGAACTTATCAGCATTTTGCTAAATATACCATCTGGAAAAGTACGCATGCGCGTTTCCCAAACCTATTATCTCAACTTTTAAATAAATAACCTATTGATAAAAAATAATATTTTTAATTTATTCATGCGTAAACGCGCAAAAAGTTTTCCATTATTTTCCTTGAAATCCGAGAATCCCAGATAACACTGTATGTATACACAGTTAAGTTAGGAGTTATCATGAGTCTAAAAAGCCCATTTCTGAAAGGTCTTCAGGAAGAAATGCGTATGCGTGGTTACAGCATTAGAACAGAAAAAACCTACCTATATTGGATTAAGGCATTCATTAACTTTCACCACAAGCGTCACCCTGAAACAATGGGTACGGAAGAGGTTACACAATTTTTAACTTTCCTTGCCAACCAACGAAATGTGGCTATCAACACACAAAAAATTGCACTTAACGCGTTAGCCTATTTGTATCAGAAGCATTTGCACCATGAGCTTGGGGATTTAGGCTTTTGCTATGCCACTAAACAAAGACATTTACCTACGGTGTTATCCCCATCAGAAATCTCACTAATACTAAATGAACTTGATGGCCGCGATAGACTAATAATAGAACTACTCTATGGTAGCGGACTAAGAGTTTCAGAATGCCTCAGGTTACGTATCCAAGATATTGATATTGATAGAGCTTCGCTTACCGTTAGAGACGGTAAAGGGCATAAAGATAGGCAAACCATCCTCAGCAATAGATGCGCAAAAAAGCTCACTACATATATTGAAATGGCTATTAAGATTCAACAGGATGACAACCTTCACGGGATAGGCCCATCTCTGCCAAATGCACTAGAACGCAAGTATCCCAACGCGTTTAGGCAGCATGGGTGGATGTTTATTTTCCCTTCCAGCACTACTTGTATCAATCCTTATTCCGGAACACTTTGCAGACACCATTTACATCAAAGTGTTATTCGTAAAGCGCTCGGGAATGCCGTGCGTAATATTCAAATAAATAAACGCGTCACCTGCCATACGTTTAGGCATAGCTTCGCAACCCATTTGCTTCAAGCTGGTCGTGATATAAGAAGTGTTCAAGAATTACTGGGCCACAATGACGTTAGTACCACACAAATCTATACACATGTACTTGGCCAACATTTTGCAGGTACAACTAGCCCGTTAGACACAATATAAATGTCAGAGCCCTTTCGAAACTCAGTAGCATTACTAAAATTAGGTCAACTGAAGCTAAAAAAGTTGGTTGCACATTCGACTACTGAATCGAAATGGGGTAGGAATGAATTGACTAAACGGCCGCTATGTAGAATGAAAGCTAACATTGACGACCGTCTCTTGATTGCTCGTAGGTGAAGTATAAACACGCTCTTTTTAACTATAAGATCGGATATTGTACTACCCTGTTTAACTGCACGAGCATTGTTAGCGTTACTCTACTCTGTGCTTTATCACCATTCGAATAGGTGTGCCATTTTAGAAATCGTTTTCAGCCCAACGCCATGGCCATTCCGTTTGGCGTATAAATGTTGTAGTGACTTATCCCTAATTTCGCCAACGATCACTTCTTTAACTTGATAACCCATCGCAGTAGCCGCAGAGGCGTAAGCAACAAATTCCCACTTTTTAATATTGGTGTTATCAACCACCACAAGCGGGATCCCCTCCGCTAGTGCGTTTATAAAACGGGCAAGATTTAAATTGTGGTACTCGGACAAGCGCTGCTTTTCAAAGTGATACTCACCATTTTCATTAACGAAAAAGTCGTCCGTTGAGCAAATAAAATACTGTGTTTCATCACCAGCAACTAAGTCATCAGCTAGCGTTTGCGCGTAATGCGATTTACCAGAGCCTGGTAGCCCCCTCAAAATAAAAACTTGTTTCATCGAATTTTGAACGTCACTGTTAGTATTATTTAAGTAATTTTTATCATCGAATATTCATAATGCCACAACGCCGCGATCTTTTCATGGTTTTAGTGTTCTAATTAAGGGGAGTTTTTTGCATTTCAGTGTTTTTTTATTTGTTCATCGCAGGTAAGATACGGCTTACATGACGATAAGACATTCTGTCTTTTAATTTACAAATAAAAAATAAATCATTTGGAGTAAAGATGAGCCACACAGCGATAACGGAGCTACTAGCAGGCACCGTTGCGGTTGACAGCCAAGTTACAGTAAAAGGCTGGATCCGTACACGACGTGATTCAAAAGCAGGTATTTCATTTCTAGCCGTTCATGACGGTTCTTGTTTTGACCCTATTCAAGCCGTAGTCCCTAATTCGCTGAATAATTATGACGAAGTGACTCGTCTTACTGCTGGGTGTTCAGTAGCGGTGACTGGTGTGCTTGTACAATCTCAAGGTCAAGGCCAATCTTTTGAGATCCAAGCTAACAGCGTTGAGGTATTAGGCTGGGTCGAGAATCCTGATTCTTACCCAATGGCGGCAAAGCGCCATAGTATTGAATACTTACGCGAACATGCACACCTTCGCCCGCGCACTAACGTAATGGGCGCAGTGACACGTGTGCGTAACTGTCTTGCACAAGCAATCCACCGCTTCTATCACGAGCGTGGCTACCAGTGGATCAGCACACCTATCATTACCGCGAGTGACTGTGAAGGTGCAGGCGAGATGTTCCGTGTATCTACACTTGATATGAACAACCTACCACGCACAGACAAAGGCGATGTAGACTATTCAGAAGACTTCTTCGGTAAAGAAGCATTCTTGACGGTATCAGGTCAGCTTAACGGTGAAACCTACGCCAGTGCCCTTTCAAAAATCTACACGTTTGGCCCGACATTCCGCGCTGAGAACTCAAACACGTCTCGCCACCTAGCTGAGTTTTGGATGGTTGAGCCTGAAGTTGCGTTTGCCGACCTTAACGACATCGCAGCACTTGCAGAAGATATGTTAAAGTATGTGTTTAAAGCAGTACTTGACGAACGTCGTGATGATATGGAATTTTTCGCACAACGCATCGAAAAAGATGCCATTACTCGCCTAGAGTCATTCATCGACAAAGACTTTGCTCAGGTAGATTACACAGATGCTATCGAAATTCTTAAAGCATGTGATAAAGAGTTTGAATTCCCTGTTGAATGGGGCGTCGACTTACAGTCTGAGCACGAACGCTACCTAGCTGAAGTACACTTTAACGCACCGGTAGTAATCAAAAACTATCCTCGTGATATTAAAGCGTTCTACATGCGTCAAAACGAAGACGGTAAAACCGTTGCCGCAATGGACGTTGTTGCACCTGGTATTGGTGAAATCATTGGTGGCTCTCAACGTGAAGAGCGTTTAGATGTACTGGATGCGCGTCTTGAAGAAATGGGCTTGAACAAAGAAGATTACAGCTGGTACCGCGACCTACGTAAGTATGGAACAGTGCCTCACTCAGGCTTTGGTCTTGGCTTCGAGCGTTTGGTTGCATATGTAACGGGTATGGGCAACGTACGTGACGTGATTGCATTCCCACGCACAAAAGGTAGTGCAACTTACTAAGTCTTAGTAATACCAAAGTTGTGCTCTTATCGACTTTGGTTAAATGTAAAAAGCCTTCGTTTAGAAGGCCTTTTTGTTTGTGTAACAAATACTATTTATTACAAAACTTCTAGTAGCTCAACGTCGAAGATTAACGTTGAGAAAGGTGCAATTGATGCACCCGCACCGCGCTCACCGTATGCAAGCTCGTGTGGAATGTATAGACGCCATTTAGAGCCAGCAGGCATCATTTGTAGTGCCTCAGTCCAGCCTTTGATAACACCATTCACAGGGAATTCAGCTGGCTGACCACGCTCGTATGAGCTATCAAACGTTGTACCGTTAATAAGTGTACCGTGGTAATGAACGCGTACTTTTGATTCCGCTTCAGGCTTAGCACCCTCGCCTGTTTCAACAACCTCGTATTGAAGGCCAGACTCAGTTACCGTTACTTCTGCACGCTTTGCATTTTCCTCAAGGAATGCAATGCCCTCAGCAGCCAATACTTTCGCTTCTTCTTCACGACGCTGTTGGATCTCAGCATTGATCTTTTCAAATGCTGCTTGGATTTCAGGGATCTCAACGCGGAAGCTGTCACCAGCATAAGCGTCTTTCATACCTTCGAATACAGAGTTAAGGTTTAAGCCTTCGAAAGGATTCGCTTTTAATTGCTCACCCATCTGTAAGCCAATACCATAGCTCGCTTTATCTGCGTCTGTGTTGAATTGAGACATAGTCTTTCCATATTTTTATTTAACAAGAATTTATGATTGTATCACAGCAAAATTACTCAAGATACCGAAGCTGCTGGAATATCAAGCACTCGAGCTGAGCTGCAAAGACAAAAAAACCGCTAACTAGCGGCTTTTTCTTCGGCATATTGTTTGAGTTTTTTCACCACAAAGGTTGCAAACGGTAGTAACAAAACTAAGCCAACGTTTAGCTCATCACTGTATTCACCTAAGCTACCAGTAAAATAGTGACCAAAACCAATAACACCACACAATGCAATAACCACACTCGCCAATTGCGGCCAGCTCTTTTCATATTTTGTTATTAAGTGGCCTGCCAGACAATTAAATAAAAACACATGTAATAGTGTCATCGTTATGTCTGGGTCTTGTTGCGAGTCAATCGATAGCGTAAGCGCCATGTTGAGACCACTAAGATAAAAATAACTAAATACAATCCAAAGAGAACTATGTTTTATTATTACAATATTACTAGCCGCTGACATGTACGCCTCCAAACGAAAAAAACCGCCAAATAAAGGCGGTTTTGGGAATGAGGTGGCGGAGAGATAGGGATTTGAACCCTAGATACGCTATTAACGTATGCCGGTTTTCAAGACCGGTGCTTTCAACCACTCAGCCATCTCTCCGTTGTTGGCGCGCATTCTATGTATTAAATACCAGCTTGTAAAGCTCTATTTTGATTTTTGCATTTAATCGAGCAAATTACAGTCAATAATATTGTTTTGGTCTCTTAGCGATATAGGCAAACACACTACTAGCCACAACCACTCCAATAATAATGATCCCCGAGTCAATCATACCAACAACGGCATTTTTTGCCGGTAACACCCGCTCAATGATGACAGGTATTGTCGACACTAGTACAACGGTACTAAGGACTTTAAATGCTCTAGAAAAGTCGAATCGCTTGGTATAACTCATCCATGTAGTTAATACACCTAATACTATGATTGGTGCAAGTAGGCTCATCCAAATTTGGCTGGTATAGCTTGAAAGCATCACAGTCGCGGAGCATCCTATTAGGCTCCAAATGATCCAGGCAGTCCAATTTTCCCGTTCTTTTAAAAATAAATTACCCATGACACATCTTCTTTCAATTAGCTTATTATTTTTTATTGTTATAGAAAACAGGATTTACTGTCTTAGAGTAGCAAACATAATGGCTATAAAACAACCACATCGACTGAGACAGTTTAATTTGTGGAAAGTTCAAGAAAAAATACCAAAGTATCCGTTACCACAGCATTAATCATTGCACAAAAAAAGCACAGCTATTGCTGTGCTTTTTAGGGATTATTTTGAAGTGATAAAGTTAACTGTCTGCTTTATCAAGTTCATCTATTAATAACTTGGTTTCATCGGCTCTTGGTTTAGTGAATCTAGCTAACCCAAGATAAACGACAGGTGTCAGGTATAAAGTAAAGAATACAGCTAACCCAAGACCACCAAACACTACCCAACCAATCGCATTTCTCGACTCAGCACCTGCGCCAACCGATAAAATCAACGGTAATGCACCTAGTAATGTCGACACTAATGTCATCATGATCGGACGTAAACGTATCACCGCAGCCTCTTCTACTGCTTGCCTAACAGTACGTCCTTTGTCACGTAATTGATCCGCGAATTCAACCAATAAAATTGCATTTTTAGCAATTAGACCTATCAGCATGACTAAACCAATTTGAGAATAGATATTAAGTGAAGTGCCGGTTAGATAAAGTGCGAGTATCGCTGAGGAGATCCCAAACGGCACGGTTATCATCACAACAACCGCACTATTCACGCTTTCAAATTGTGCAGCAAGTACTAGCAATACAATTAAAAAGGCCAACACGTAAGTCAATAACACCTCATTAGCAGTCTCTTCAAACGTTAACGCTTCCCCTTTGAACGCCAAGGTTACGCTATCCGGTAAGCTGCGCTCTGCTAGCGTGCGTAACTGTTCAACTACTTCAGCCATTGGTATTGCTTCAGGCTGCTTCATATCAAGCTCAATACTACGACGCTGAGCATGACGCTCAAGCTCAGCCGCAACGCCCTCTTCTACAATTACCGCGAGGCTACTGAGTGGGACTAACGCACCAGAGCGACTACCCACGTAGAGATTGGCCAAGTCACTGGGATCTCGAATAGTATGATTTTGTGCTTGGAGCATGATAGGAATAGATTGATCGCCAACATTAAGGTCGGCAACATCATCTCCATTGATTGCAGCCCTGAGTGTGGTTGAGATGTCACTCAAACTCACACCAAGCTCTTCCGCTCTGCGACGGTCAATGTTAACACGAAGTTGAGGTTGCGAAGGTTGATAAGATATTTGCACAGGAGCCGCATCCGGCATTTCTTTTTCAACTAAGGCAGCAAACGTCTGCGCTGCTTTGAATATTTCAAGGTAGTCATTACCAAGTAACGCAAGTTCAATTCCCCCACCTTGGCCTCTTAGGTTTAGGCTATTTGCACCAAAAGCGCGTGCCGGGGCACCAGGAATATTACCAAGGGGAGCTCGGATTTTGTCAATAATCTCTTGTTGTGAGAAATGCCTTTCATCCCAGTGCTTTAATGGCACAGTAATGAACACAATATTGGGATCCCACTGGCCAACAACAGTGTAAATAGACTCTATCTCGCCACTCTCTACAAACGGTAACAAAATGTCTTCCATTTGCTTGGCTTGCCTATCCATAAAGTTAAGACCAACACCGTCAGGTCCTCTGGCGAATATTCGGATCTTACCTCTGTCTTCTGATGGTAACAGCTCATTGTCTAGCTGTGTATACAGCGCGCCTGATAGTCCAGCGACAATCACAAATATGCCAAACGTAAGCCAAGCATGATCTAGTACCCAATGGATCGTACCACGGTACCAAGTCGCGAGCTTAACTCCCGCTTCAGAGAAAATGTGCTTTTTACCATCTTGTTTTAATTTTAGCTTTGAAGTCAGTGCCGGTACTAACGATAAAGCTACAAACGAGGAAATAATCACAGCTCCTGCCAGCACACCACCAAACTCTCTAAATAATCGACCAGCCGTTGAGGGTAAAAAGGCAATGGGCACAAATACCGCAGCCAATACTGCTGTTGTGGCCACCACAGCAAAAAAGACTTCTCGGGTGCCTAATACCGCCGCTGCACGACGGCCAATCCCTTCCCCGCGACGACGCTGGATATTCTCACTGACTACAATGGCATCATCAACAATAAGCCCTGTCGCCAAGACTAATGCCAGCAGAGTAAGAATATTCACTGAAAATCCCAGCGCCCAAATAAGTGCCAGCGAGCCGATCAGCGCAACTGGGATGGCAAAAGCAGGGATCAGCGTTGCACGCCATGAACCGATAAAAACCCACAGTGTGAACACGACTAGTAATATAGTTATCACCAAAGAGCTAAGCACTTCATCCACTGACGAACGAATAAACTGGGCATCATCAGAGGTAACAGAAAGCGCGAGATCAGGAAATCGTGCTTTAGTTTTCTCAACAAGCTGTAGCACTTCATCGGAGATCTCAATGGTGTTGGACTGGGCTTGGCGAATAATTTCAAGACCAATGACAGGTTCACCATCTAGCCGCACCATAGAGCGAGGATCTGCTGGACCGAAATACACAGACGCAATGTCTCCAATGCGTGTATCACCTCGAATGATGATGTCACTGATCTGCTCTGCGGTAATAGAGGTCGCGTCTGCACGAACAATCAGCTGCTGGTCATCTGACTTCAAGCTACCGGCAGGCACATCAAATGGCGCTTGTTTAAGTGCAGCTGCTACATCTGGCACTGTTAAGTTAAAACTCGTCAACTTGAGTGGATCAAGTCTTACCCTAAGCACTCGCTCTCGGTCACCGTTGAGGCGAACATCTGCAACACCTGGAATAGTTAAAAATTGTGGTGCTAAATCTTTCTCAACACGCTCGGTTAGACCTTCAAGTGTCAATGAAGCCGAGCTTACCGTTAAAGACACAACAGCTTCAGCGTCATTATCCGCTTTTATTATCGAAACACGCTCAACTTCTTCAGGCAACTCTCTTTGTACTCGCGATACAGATTCACGGGTTTCGTTTGCCGCATCATCGAGGTTAATCCCAGGACGAAACTCAACAACAATGCGCGCATTATTTTCTTCGCTTTGCGCACGGATGCTTTTGACTCCGCTTACCCGAGCTACTGCGCCCTCTAGCTTACTGGTTACTTCGGTATCGACGGTTTCGGGAGAGCCACCAGGAAAAGAAGCTGAAACAGTTAATCTTGGCCTATCTACATCTGGCAATTCCCGTACTTCTACACCGGCTAATGCCGCAATTCCCGCAATAATGATTAACAAATTTAAAACGACGATAAGTACCGGACGGCGAATGGCCATTGACGGTAAATCTTGTAGTTGTGGTAAATCAGGCTTGGTCACAGTTTATTCCCTCGCCAGCGCATTTGTAATTGCAATCTCTTGACCAGGACGAAGTCGTTGCACCCCTTCAACAACTAATAACTCTCTTGCTGCTAACTCCCCAGACACCAGTAACTTACCGGGTAAGCGTTGCTGGATTTTCACATCAACCCGTTTAGCTTTACCATTTTCTTCTTTCCATACATAAGGACCTGTTGCCCCCCACAGAAGCGCAGCTTCTGGAATAACTGCAAATTCTTGGCCTAGCAAAGTTAGAGATACTCTAAAGCTCATGCCCGGTAAAAACCGCGCATTTTGATTGTCGAAAATGGCTTTCACTCTCAAGGTTCTTGCTGTAGGGTCTATCCGCGAGTCCATCTGGGCTATATCAGCACTAATGCGGGTGTCATTATCATTCCATGGTGTTAGTAGAACGTTATCAATCGCTTTGAGCATGCTGTAAGCCGATTCAGGTGCGGCAAATTGAACGTAAAGTTTGTCGAAATTATCAATACTGGCAATCGCGGTTTGTGTTGTAATACGGTCGCCCACTTCAACGTCAGTTAACCCCATCACACCACTAAACGGCGCAAGAACGCGGCGGTCTTCAAGCTCGTTTTCGGCTTGTACTACTGCAACTTTTGCAAGGTCGCGCTCTGTTACCGCCTTATCTAACTCATTGATAGGCACGGCTCCGCGCTTTTGGCTGTCGGTCAAACGCTCAACTGTACGTTGTGCATCAGCCAAGCGAATTTGTGCTTCTTTCAGCGCAGCTTTTTGACGGCGTGAATCTAATTCAAGTAACAAGGTGCCTGCTTCTACATGGTCGCCCGGACTAAAATGCACGGCGGTTACCTTGTCTCCAGTTGCGGGATAAAGTATGACTGATTGGATCGCTTCTGCATTGCCTACCGCTTGAATTTGCTCACTGCTACTTTCAAATTGAATTGGCTCTGCAATCACTTGCGAAGGTTTTGCCTGCACGGCGCTGGTTATCAACATGGTAGCTACAATAGCTACCAAGCGCGTTACTTTACACATATTAACCTTATAAACTACCTTTATTTTAGCTGCTTTGAGTGTAACAGTTATTCACTCAAACCAAGATAAACTATTCGATAACACACAGTATAAGTGCGATAAAGTGCAGTATGCCTTACAGTGGCCTAAAGAAAAGATAAGCCCATGTAAAGTAAGGTAAAGTTATGTAAAGATAGTGGTCAAAATGAGCGCGATAGGCATTCGCGCTGTGGTGTTTTATTGCGCGGCTGCGCGCATTAGCCTGTCATTCACGTCTCGCCACTTAGGCGTACGTGGAGGTGCTTCCAATAAAATTTCTGTTGCACTAGATTGGTCTAACTGATGCAGGCCGTAATACAGTCCTTGTGCATACTTGGCTTTTTCCGCACCAAGTTTTAGATCCACCAGCTCATTTATATCGCGATGCCCCGAGAGTATTGACTCTATTTCTGAAGAATAATATAAAATTCCCGTATTGGGCGCATACCCTAACTGCAAGCGAGACGTTAGCGCTTGAGTTGATAGAATAGTAAGACGTTTGCTGGGCTGATAATGCGCTTTTACATTCCCAGGCACAGCCACAGTGTGGACATCTGGTTCTTCAACTTCCATATTTAGTACCGCTTCAAGATCAGCTTTGGTAATAGGCCCCGCCCTTAAGATCCTTGGTGTAGGCGATGAAATATCAACAATGGTCGACTCGAGGCCCACTTCACAGGAGCCACCATCTAAAACCGCAGCAATTTTACCAGACAAACCAAATAATACTTGCTCGGCAGTGGTTGGGCTGATTTTCTTGTAGGGATTCGCTGATGGCGCAGCAAGTCCCGACTGCACTTGTTGTAACAATGCTAACATCGCTGGGTGATTTGGTACTCGGATCCCAACTGTTTTGTGACCGCCAGTAACAACATCGCTGACATGTGCACGCTTTTTAGCAACTATGGTCAACGGCCCTGGCCAAAATGCGTCAGCCAAGGCGTCAAAATAATCAGGCAAGGTTTCAGCCCATTGAGTTACCAAAGACTTGTCGGCCACATGAACAATGAGAGGGTGATCAGCTGGGCGCCCTTTTGCTGCAAAATTTTTTTTACTGCATTTGGCTGATTAGCATCAGCTGCTAAGCCGTAAACGGTCTCAGTTGGAACCGCAACCAGTTGACCATCACGTGCAAGCTCAGCCGCTTGAGTCACCGCGGTTGGATCTGTTGCCAATAAATGTAAGGTAGTTAAGCTCGCTTCACCCACGTTGTCTTCTCACTGTAAAAAATGGACGCGAATTATAACCAATTTAAAATGCAAAGAGCCAGCATTACTGGCTCTGGTGTACATCTATAGTCAAAAATACTTAACTTGAGGTTTGGATAAGGAATGCTCCAACTCATTGTTGCTATCGCACAACTTAGTTGTTCCCTTGTCTAGCCAGAAAGTTTTAGGGAAAACACCGCTTCCGCGCCCTGCTCTCGCAAAGGTGCCTACATCATGTAGGCAAGGCGAATTTACGCTCCACTAGCTGGCAATTGGAAAGACTGGCAGCTAAAAGGCATTGATTATCCGCAGCTCAAGTTACTTACTGTGCATTTGCAACCATTATCGTTTTCACATTAACAAATTCCTTTATTCCAAAACCACCGTGCTCTCTGCCATAGCCGCTGTCCTTTACCCCACCGAATGGTAAATTGGGCTGTGCAAGAGAATAACCGTTTATGTTCACCATACCTGTGTCGAACTCTTTGATGGCAAGCTCCGTTGCATGCTGCGTATCTTTGGAGAAAATCCCACCACCTAAGCCATAGCGCGAATCATTAGCCACCATCATTGCTTCAGCTTCATCTTTTACACGGATCAAAGACGCTACTGGCCCAAATAACTCATCATCGTACGCAGGCATACCGGGTTTAACATCTTCTAAAATAGTGACCGGATAATAAAAGCCTTTGTCCTTTGGAATTTTGCCACCAAGTGTGCACCTTGCACCAGCGTCAATAGATGCTTCGACTTGTTGATGTAATTCATTACGTAAGTCTTTACGTGCCATAGGACCAAGATCTGTGTCTGCCGCGCTCGGATCTCCAACTTTTAACTGTTTAAACCCTGACACAAAGGCCTCTCTAAACTGATCATAAATTTCATCAACAATAATAAAGCGCTTCGCGGCAACGCAGGTCTCACCGTTGTTGACAATACGCCCTTGTATACATGCTGCTACTGACTTTTCGATATCTGCATCCGCCAACACAACAAAAGCATCGTTACTGCCCAGTTCCAGTACCGTCTTTTTGGACAGCTCAGCAGAGCGCTTCGCAACTTGCTTTCCTACTTTGTCACTACCGGTAAAGGTCACACCACGAATATGCTGATTTTCGATCAGTTCACCTGCTGTCTTTCCGTCAATGAGTAAAGATTGAAAACAGCCTTTTGGAAACCCAGACTCTAAATATAACTCTTCAATTAGTTTCGCGATCCCAAACACATTAGATGCGTGTTTCATGACTGTGGTATTGCCCGCCATCACATTTGAAACACTATACCTAATAACTTGGTAAAGCGGAAAATTCCACGGTTGGATCCCTAAAATCACACCAACTGGCTGGTACGTGATAATCGCATGACCCTGTTCAAATACACGATGTTCATCTTGGAGCTCACTTTCTCCTTGCTCCGCTGTATAACGGCAAATCTTTGCACATAATGCGACCTCTTGCTTGTCTTGCTCCGTTACTTTGCCCATTTCCTCGGTCATTAACGCAACTAACTTGGAGGAGTTTGCCTCAATCAAATCAGCCAGTTTATTTAACTTTTGAGCCCGTTGTGTAAAGGTAGTTTTTTCCAAAATTGATAGCAATCATTCGCTAAATCTACCGCTTTATTTGCTTCATGCAAATTCATCAATTGATATTCGTTTACTGGTTGCTCGTTGGCGGGATTAATTGTAGTTACCATATTTGGCATCATGAGACTCCTTCAAAGATTGTAACAACGTAAATCAGTATTAGCGATTTACTGCTATTAGCTTTAGCTGTTGCAAAGAAAGCGCCATCAAGATATAAATATGTAACAGTATGATTTTTAATTAATTTATTTTTATTATTTGCTTTAAGAATAGTAATGGGGATAACTGGTTAGAAAAGACTACACACTGAGTATGAAAAGTTTGCACATCTAATAGCAAAAAGGAGCCATTGGGCTCCTTTTATTCATTTTATTAAAAGCAGTGCTTAAGACTTTTGGCGCTGAGCTTCTTTTTGCGCTAATTTTTCTTCTTTACGCTTTCTAATAGCCTCTTGAGCATCATGGCCAATATGCCCTTCGCCACGTTGCTTAGCCAATTCAATCTGCTTTTGACGCTCAGCAAAACGGGCAATTTGCTCTTCTGTTAGATCTTTGTGGCAATGATGGCAAGACACGCCTTCCATATACTCATCACGTTGCTTTTCTTCTTCGGTGATTGGCATACGACAAGCATGACATTGATCATAAGACCCTTTATTCAAATCGTGATCAACCGCTACACGGTTATCAAAAACAAAGCACTCGC
Source organism: Pseudoalteromonas sp. PS5 (assembly GCF_004103255.1). Classification (NCBI taxonomy): domain Bacteria; kingdom Pseudomonadati; phylum Pseudomonadota; class Gammaproteobacteria; order Alteromonadales; family Pseudoalteromonadaceae; genus Pseudoalteromonas; species Pseudoalteromonas sp. PS5. Next base: position 33,621 of record NZ_RCSQ01000042.1, on the reverse strand, counting down.
CTTCCCACATCGTTTCTTCTTTTGGCACTTCTTCTAAATATTTTAAAATGCCGCCTTCTAGGTGATAAACCTCTTCGAAACCTTGCTCTTTCATGTATGCTGTTGATTTTTCACAGCGGATCCCGCCAGTACAAAACATCGCTACTTTTTTGTGCTTTTCTGGGTTTAGATTATTTTGCGCCCACTCAGGAAACTCGCGGAACGTCTTCGTCTTTGGGTCGACGGCATTTTTAAACGTACCAATCTCAATTTCATAGTCATTACGCGTATCAACAAGTACCACATCAGGGTCTGAAATCAATGCGTTCCAATCTTGCGGTTTTACGTAGGTGCCAACCACTTCTTTAGGGTCGATACCTTGTACACCCATGGTGACGATTTCTTTTTTAAGCTTTACCTTGGTGCGATAAAATGGGCAGGTTTCGTCGAATGACTCTTTATAAACGATATTATCAAGGCCAGGTTGCTTGTCTAACCAAGCTAGTAGTGCATCAATACCCTCTCGCTTTCCCGCAACAGTACCGTTAATACCCTCTTCGGCAAGTAATAACGTACCACGAACCTCGTTCGTTTCCATGACATCATGAAGGGGTTGTCTTATCTCTTGATAATTAGGTAAAGAGACAAACTTGTACATAGCACAAACAACGTATTGTTCTGACATTGTATTTTCCTAGATTTAAGCTTTGATTCGCTTACACATTAAGCATGACGTGTGTAAAGCATGAAAACCGAGTCGTAAACCCGGCGCTGAGGCGCGTATTCTACGGATTTTTGATTAAAATGCAAAAAACACAAATTCTATATCCGATAGCGTCTATGCTTTGGTATAATCTCGTGTTTTTAAAATTCAAGACTTGGAGAAATTGACTTGAGATTCACTGAACTTGGGATAGATACGCGCCTAGAACAACAATTAGCTCACCAAGGGATCACGGAACCGACCGAAATCCAAGCGCATGCCATCCCAACGGCTTTAGCTGGCCACGATGTTTTTGCGCAGTCTAAAACAGGCTCAGGCAAAACCCTTGCCTTCTTGCTGCCCGCCGTACAGCGTGTAATGAAGCAAAAAGCGCTAAGCAAACGCGATCCACGCGTGGTTATCGTCGCCCCAACTCGTGAACTCGCGACTCAAGTATTCTCTGAATGTCGTGCTTTGTGTGCTGGCACAAATATTCAAGTCTGTAAGGTTTTAGGCGGTGAAAACTACAACGATCAAGTAAAAGCGCTTCGCCGCGACCCACATTTTGTGGTGGGTACACCGGGACGTATTGCCGATCATGTTGAAAATCGCTCTTTGTTTTTGGGCGGCCTTGAACTGCTTATTTTTGATGAAGCAGACCGTATGTTTGACCTTGGCTTTGAGAAACAGCTAGACATCATTAATGACTCTGCGGATCATCGACAAAGACAAACCCTTCTGTTTTCAGCCACGCTAGACCATACTCAGGTTGAAGCGTCTTCGCGTCAATTACTGAAATCGCCAAAACGCATTATGCTAAGTAATGCCCACCAGCAACATGAAGACATTAAACAAGCCCTGTACTTTGCCGATCATTTAGATCATAAAGAAGCGCTGCTGAAACACTTCATCACAAAAAGTGAGGTTGGCCAATGCATTATATTTACTGCAACCCGTGGCGACACCGACAGATTAAGTAAATTATTAAACGACATGTCGATTAAAGCGGTATCACTCTCAGGCGACATGCCACAAAGCAAACGTTTAGATATCATGGAAAGCTTTAGTCGTGGCATTTATAAAGTGTTAGTCACCACAGATGTCGCCTCCCGCGGATTAGATTTATTGTCAGTAACGCATGTTATTAACTTTGACTTACCTAAGCAGGCTGAGGAATACGTGCATCGTATTGGTCGTACAGGCCGAGCTGGCTTCAAAGGTCATGCGATTTCGCTTGTGGGTCCAAAAGACTGGAATAGTTATGTGGCAATCAAGAACTATCTTGATGAACCATTGCGCTTTGAAGAAGTGGAAGGCCTGGTTGGTAAATTCAAAGGGCTTAAACAAAAACCACAGCATGGTAAAAATCGTCCTGCAAATGTAGCGCCTAGCAAAACGAGTAAACCAAAGAAAAAGCCTGTGAAAAAAGCACAGCCACGAAAAGTGATCCAGCCACCAATTGATATTGATGGCTCAATGCCACTACGTCGCAAACCAAAACCACAAACTGACGAGGAATAATCATGCTAGGTCAAATTAAGATGTTAACCATTGAAGAACTTACCGCTGAAGGTGCGTACTTGAACGGTGGTGAACTTGGCGATGTGTTTCTTCCGCGCACAGAAGTGCCAAAGCACATGGAAGAAGGCGACTCTGTTGAGGTTTTTATTTATCAAGATAACCTTGGGCACGCTACCGCAACGACGAAAAAGCCGTTAGCGCAAGTTGGAGAGTTTGCCCTACTGCGTGTAAAAGAAATCAATAAAGTTGGTGCCTTTTTAGATTTGGGCATAGATAAAGACGTGCTTGCTCCATACAATGAGCAAAAACCGAAAATGCGCGATGGTTACAGCTATTTAGTGAAGTTGTATCTAGATAACGCCAGTAAACGCATTTGTGCATCCAGTGCACTGGGTAAATTTTTAGGTAAATCGAAAGCTCAGTATGATAAGTTTGAAGAAGTAGACTTGATTGTCGCTGCAAAAACTGACTTGGGCTATAAAGTTATTGTCAATGAAAAACACTTTGGCTTGGTTTTTTTCAACGATGTGTTTAAGCGCATGTACATCGGCCAGCGGATGAAAGGCTTTGTTAAAGCAGTTCACGACGAAGATAAGATTGACGTGGTATTAGAGAAACCTGGCATAGGGAAAGTAAAAGACCTAGCAGAGGAAATATACAGTAAACTAGAAGAAAGTGGCGGCTATTTACCATTGGGTGACAAGTCAGATCCTGACGCCATCAAACGCACTTTCTCCACCTCTAAGGCTAACTTTAAAAAAGCCATTGGTGGTTTATTTAAAGATGGCCGAATTGACATTGAAGCGACTTCTATTTCAATTCGAAAGTCTTAACCGATAATCATAGGTAGCAAGTCTCAATCTGAGACTTGCTATTACATCGGGCTGGCTTCAAACATATCACGCCACTTATCTACCGCCTTTAGCCCTAATTCAAAGCCCAATTTATAGTCTGACTTTAAGGTCTCGGAACTTGATCCTAGTACCATCGACTCTAGTGTTCTAGTTGGCGCAATTTGAATGACATTAACGTCCTCTGGCGGAGCCTTCATAAAGTTAACTGCATCGGCGTAGCGACTTTGATAGTGATGATACATTTCAAACATTTTTGGAGATTGGTTAACCCGTCGCATAATTGGTTTTAACCGCTTAAGCACTGGCATTTTGCCATCGTCTTGGGCCTCTATTGTCCTTATCACCCATATATTTTTTGCACCTTTTTGATGCGCCCAGCGAACAGGTAATGGATCGGCAACACCGCCATCCATCAAGCCATGTCCTTGCACATTCACACCGGGGCGATATAAAAATGGAATTGCACTCGACGCTTTAAGGTGCGTGAACATATTGTCATGCCACGTATGCAAATAATGTGGCGCTAGTGATTCAAGATCACTTGCTACCGCATAAAAGTTACTCTTTGGCGTTAAATGATGCGGCTCTGTAGGAAAGCGTACCTTAGTGCTGTGCTCGACTTGATGAAAATACCAATCGAGATCAATAACATTCCCCCCATTAAAAAAGCGTGCGGGGCGAAAGAATTGCTGCTCTGTCGTTAGTGATTCAATGGCAGTTTGCGCATACTGGCTAGCACGAGCGCAATATGCAGCAAGATTTTATGCCCCTGCTGATACTCCCACTTTTAAATCAAACGGCGTAAACCTTTTTTCAAGAAAAGCATCAAGCACTCCCGCAGTAAAAATACCTTTTTGACCTCCGCCTTCAGCAATAATTGCGGAGCGTATATTATTTGCCATAGTGTGTTCTTTTGTTATGAAAAACTGTGCTTCACTCTATTTACTGAGGACAAAACCCTGTAAATTCAAGTTTTCATTCGGTAATAAAAATGCCCTGCTGAGCATCAAAGTTCAAGCAAGGCATTTATAGTACTCTCTGAGTGACAAGGATGAGATTAGAGTTTGCTTACTGAACTCTCTAATGGCCTTTTTAAAAAGGTGACCAATAACGCAGGTAAAATGGTGAGTGTTACGATAGTTGCCATAGCAATACCGCAAAGTACTATCATGCCCACTCCCCGATAAAGTTCAGAGCCTTCTCCTGGAATAAAGACCAAGGGTGCAAGACCACATAGCGTCGTCATTGTCGACATAACAATCGGTTTTAATCGTGTTTGCAGTGCCGAGATCACAGCTTCATAAACACTCATTGAGGTGTTTTCCAGATTTCTACGACTTTGATCAACGATTAGTATTGGGTTATTTACCACAGTTCCAAGCAAGATTAAAAAGCCAAGCATAGTGATCATGTCAAAAGGCTGATGAAAAGCTCCTGTAACACTTCCAATACCATTGATAGCAATCAAACCCAGTAAACCGCCAGCCATACCGAGGGGGACTGTTGCCATAATAAATAATGGGTAACCCCAGTGTTTAAAAATAGCGACCAACAATAAATAACAAAGTGCCAATGCAACGATAAAATTACTACCTAACGCTTCTTTTGTTTTGTCTAGTTGGTCGGCTGCCCCACCAATACTCACATTGACACCGGGCAACAGATCGCCTTGTCTCTGAAGCTGTGGTAACAACTCAGTTCTAACCAACTCTTGTGCTTGCTCAAGCGCCACATTTCTTGGTGGAATGATATAAACAGTCACCGTTCTGCGACCATCAACTCGGCGCAAACTATCGCTGTCAGCTTTTTCTTGCAGATCCGCTAAGGAGCTTAATGGGATTAGGCCTGCTTTTGTAACAACGGGCGACTGCGCAAGTTGTGACAGGCTTTGCTGATTTCCTGCCTCTGAAAACAAGAAAACATCCACTTTATCGTCGCCTAAAATAAGCTCATCAACATAAGCACCATCACTCAAGGCCGCAACTGTGTAGCCTAATTCATCTGCACTCATACCGACCTCAGCGAGCCGCTGCCACCTAGGTTGAATTTCAATGAGAGGTTGGTCAAGAGTCAGTGAAGAAGGTGCCGAATCTATCTGAGGGTTATCAAACACCTCTCCTGCCAATCGGTAAACCGCATCTGCAGCGCGATAAAGTGCTGTTTGATCTGTGCCGCTAATGTCCAAGGCAACAGCTCTAGAACCACCATCATTACTTGAAATGATAGATCCTCTAGAAGAAAATGCACGCATGCCTGGATAGCTTCTGAATTTACTCGTGATCGCATCCATCATCTCGTCAATGTATTCGCCATTATACGGCTCGCTTAATAGCCAAATACTGCCAACACCGACGGACATTGAATAATATTTAAGAGGTGGTAACTGTGTTTTCCCCGCAACAAAATCACTATCGTCATTTTCCAGATGCTTGTTTAAGTAAGGGAGTATTTCGTCACCAATCTTCTGCATATGACTAAGGTTATACCCTGGCGGCGCTATCATCATCGAAAACGCTTTGGGCTCTTCACCTTCTGGTAGATACTCAGCTTTTGGCATAAATAGCCATGCACCACCTAGCAGTAACACACTCCCCAAAACAATACACCCAACACGAGCAGAACTGCTTGATAGCATAGCTGGAACAACTTTTGGCAACGTCAGTGTTGATAGCATGCCGCTGGTAATATTCTTGCACGCGAAATTCGCATTTGCAGCAGGCACGACGAATAACGCAACTAGCATAGAAGCGATGATCGCAGCGGAAATTGCAATAGCGACATCTGAATATAACTGCCCTGCTTCTTGCTGAATAAATAAAATCGGCGCGAACACAAGCACGGTAGTCAGTGTTGACGCCAGTACGGCTGGCCACACTTCTTGTACACCAGAGATAGCCGCTTGCAACTTATCTAGCCCACGACGTCTGGCTTGCTCTATATTTTCAAGCACAACGATAGTGTTATCAACCGTCATCCCAATAGCAAACGCGACTCCAGCTAAAGAAATAACATTAATCGTCCTATCAAAAAGTAGTAATCCCAAAAACGCTGCAATAGTACAAATAGGTACGCCCATTACACCAATGAGTGTAGAGCGTGGGCTTTTTAAAAACCAAAACATCACCAAAGTGGCGAGGAGCGCGCCTAAAATGAGGTTGGTCCATACGTTTTCAACAGATCCTTTGACATAACGAACGTCGTCACTGAGCAACGTTAGCTGTAAACCATTGTGTGAGAGCATGTCACGATTGATACGCGCCACTACCTGCATCATTTCTTCTTTTATCGCCATCACGTTAGAGCCACTTTCTCGTCTAACCGAAAGCATTAATGCTCGCTCGCCGTTGTTATATGCAACATCTCTGACCTCGTAGTGGTCAAGCTTGACTTCAGCAATATCTTTCAGTTTGATAGTTGTATTCTGGCGTTGACTGACTACCAATTCCTCCAGTGCTTGTGCAGATTGAAAACGACCGACCATCCGCAGTAAATAGCGACGTTTGCCACTGTCTATATCTCCAGCTGACGCATCTTGGTTGCGACTTCTTATCGCATTTCTAACATCAACCAAACTAATTCCGCGACTTGCTAGTTTTTGTTGGTCGACCAAGATTTGCACCTGATAAAGTGCACCACCACGGACGTTAACTTGAGAAACACCGGAAACTCTTTCCATCTCTGGACGAATAAAGTCTTCGGCATAATCACGCAGCATATCAATATCGATGTTAAGCGGATTACCTGATTGTGGCTTTAAGTTAAAGAACATAAACGCATTGCTCGAAAATGAGCTGCTATACAACACTGGTTGATCAACATTTTCAGGATAATTTGGCACTTGAGACAATGCGTTACTGACATTTATCAGAGCTTCATTTACATCAACACCAAAAGGAAACTCTAATTCAATCTCGGCTTCACCAGTACTTGCATAACTCGACATCCGCTTGAGATTGGCAAGGGAGCGTAGGTATCGCTCTTGCTCTATTAATATTTCCTTCTCTACGTCTTGAGGTGTTGCCCCAGGCCAATTGGTAACAACAGAGATTGTTCTTACTTCCAGATCAGGGATCATTTGTACGGGGATCTTAAATGCAGCAACAATACCTAATATTGAACAGATTAATACCGTCACGGCAACGAGAATGGCATGCTTTACACTCGCTTTTAACATGACTACTCCTATAGCCTCGGCACGATATTTAACAGCTGATCGGCTTGTAACAGCTCATTGCCTTCCACTACCACTTGCTCACCAACCTGCAAGCCTGAAGTCACTTCAATATATCCGTTTAATCTACTACCAACTTTTATGTGTTGGCGCTTTGCTTTACCGTTATCTACAACGAATACGCTGAAGCCACCATCAGGGTGACGCAGTACTGCATCATTTGGAATAACGACACTTTGTTGTGCATCGACCAGAGGCAGTTGCGCTGTCGCTGAAGCGCCGACTCGCAGCCCGCTATCTGTTGCTACAACCAGTCTAAGTAGAAAAGTCCGGCTAGCTTGGTCGACCACAGGAAGCTTAGCTAATACTTTTGCTTGATGTACCAAAGAAGTATCACCAGCGACATTGAAATTAACTGCGCTGCCAACTTTAACCAGTTGGAAATACTCCTGAGGTACTTGTAAATCAAGCCAAAGTGTTGCTTCGCTTACCAATTCAAAGACCGTTTGGCCTCGGGTTACCCACTCACCTAAGTCAACCGTACGTTTTGCAATAACACCGGAAAAAGGTGCGCGTAATTGGTGTCTATTTAACAATTCTTGTTGATATGTAATATTTGCTCGCGCTTCTAATAACGAGGCCTCTGCTAATTTCAGTCTAGTGTTTCGCTCTGCAAGCTCTGTTTGTGCAAACAATTTTTGTTTTGATAAGGATTTGGCTTCGTTTACGAGCCTTAATGCGTTATTTCGTTCAACTTGAGCTCGCTCTAGAGCCGCTTCTAAACTTTTAAGCTCCGCGTTTATCAATGCGGCATCTAAACCTAGCAGGACAGTTTGTGCAGTAACTATATCACCGGTTTCAGCTAAAATAGTTGTCACCACGCCATCCGTTAAGCTTGATACCTCAGCATGCTGGGCGGCGCTGATCGATCCTGTTAAAGATAATGTTCGTTGAAGTTTCTGTTGTTTCACTTCTGCCACTACCACATTGGCAGCATCAGCAAATAAATAGAAAGGCAACAGGAATAAAATTAAGCAAACGCTTTTCATATTACATTGTTCCAAAATTATTTGACCATAACCCTTTGAGTTCACACTCGAAGAATACAAGCAGATTGACAAACTGTTCCGTCCAATACGTAAAGTTGCCAAAACGAGGACACATTAACACAAATAGCAATCATTACCATCCAAACATGTTAAATGGAATAAAAAGGTAGTTGATATGATGTTAAAGGTAGCAATCAAAAAGCGACGAGCAATAATCTCTTAAATATAAAGTTGTGCATAGACAAAGTTTGATTGTATATATCTTGGTTGAAACTGACCCGAAGAGCGTTAAAAATCGATTGTGAACGATAGTCCCTGACTAGTGAGCTAGGAAACGTGTTTAAGCAACAGGCAATCTATTCATTTCATAGTGAACGAAGCCGCCGAAGAATAGATAATCGGCGGCTTTTATGAAAGTTACAGTGGTTGTGTTAAATCTAACTGATACAGCGCAAATCCATTTTCGTTGGTTTTTCCGGTAGGGAGAATATGAATAAACTGCTGACTATATAACTCTGCATCAGTGCTCGCTGAGCTAAAAAACTCAATATGTGCGCCAACCACAGAAGTAAATGACCAGTTCATATCTGCGGATGGATCTAAACCCTTTGCACCATTTTTTTCACTGACATACGTAATGTAATCTGCAACGACCTGACGGTTCTCATTTGGTGAATCAACCACTATTTTATCAGCTGATACATGTGGAAAGTTACCGCCGCCCGAAGCGCGATAGTTATTTGTTGCCACTAAGAAAATTTGCTCATCTGTTACTAGTTCGCCTTGATATTTAAGTGCTTTGATCCGATTGCCGTTAGAGACCTTGTCACCATTTGCTGCGTAACGCGCAGGCTCGGTAACATCAATTTGATAAGTTACGCCATCTAACACGTCGTAATTATAAGAAGGAAAATCGGGGTTGATCAACGCCTGAACCCCCTCAGTGTTTGCTGTGATCTGGTTAAATTGTCCAGCAGACATTTCAAGCCATTCACGAACTTCAGCACCCGACAGCTTCAGTACTTTGAGCACATTTGGATAAATATACATATCAGCTACGTTACGATAAGCAATGTCTCCGGCAGGAATCGCGGTGAAATCATCGGGCCCACCTCGACCTGCGCGAAATGGTGCACCAGCGGAGAGAATAGGCAGACCTTCCAACTCCGTACCTTGGACGATTTTTGCGGTATACCATGCTTGTGCATCAGTAACGATCTGAATAGATGGATCGTCATTAACCAAAGCGAAATAGCTATTAACGGTATTGGTAATTTTTGCGAATGGTTCATTGACCCAAGTCCGCGTTTCATTATGCTCATGACGAATCGCGGCTTCAATAGTTGCGTCGCTCTCTGCCAAAGAAACAGTATTACGATTATCATCAGTCTCGTAAATTGGCCTGAGCGTTGATTGAGAATCGACCACAACCCATTCTCCTGAATTAAACCGAACATCTAAGTCAATTATACCTAAATGATTTCCCCAAAATCCCGGCATCACCGCTGCAACACCATTAATCGTACCCTTTTCGTTATCAATACCATAAGCTTGTAAATCGCCGTAGCCAGCCCCGGGAAAATTGGCGTGTGCATGGCCGAACATAATGGCATCAATACCTTCAACTTTCGACAGCGCATAAGAGGCATTCTCAGCCATTGGTTTATCAGCGCTTACATCTAACCCTGAATGTGGAATAGCAACAATGATATCCGCACCCTCAGCTTTCATTTTGGGTATATAATATTCCGCCATTTTTATAATATCTTTGGCTATCACCTTACCTTCAAGGTTGGCCTTATCCCACTGCATAATTTGCGGTGGCACAAACCCAATAAACCCAACGTTAATCACTTGCTCCTTACCAAGTTCATCAAGAAACCGTTTTTCTTTAACAATGTAAGGGGTAAAAAAAGGGACGTCATTTGATTCGTCTTCGTCGCCATCAACTTTAAACACATTGGCGCTAATATAAGGAAAATTGGCATCATTAATTGCCTCTTCCAAAAACTCTAGGCCGAAATTAAATTCGTGGTTACCAATATTTGCAACGTCATACGTTAATGTATTCATTGCTTTATAAACAGGATGCACGTCACCTTCCTTTAAATCTTTTATCTTAGCTATATAATCACCAAGTGGGCTGCCTTGGATTAAATCGCCATTATCAACAAGCATGGCGTTTTTCACTTCGCTTCTAGCATGGTGGATCAAAGCTGCGGTTTTAACTAGTCCAACTTTGTCATCTTGCTTGTCAGAAAAGTAGTTGTAGTTCAGGATGTTTGCATGTAGATCCGTAGTCTCTAATAAACGTAGAGAAACCAAAGTGCCCTCTTTGGGAAGCTCAGCTACCTTAGGTGTATTTATTTCAACGTCATTATCAGAGTCTGAGCAACCAGTTATTATACTTGCCACACCTAAAAGCAGTGCTATTGGGAGTCGTGTTGTATTCATAAGTCCTTTCTTAGCGTTATCTGCATACTCACGTATGCTTAAGTGAATTTGAGTATTGCCTATCAATATCAAGCCATTGCATTTTGCATGGCGGATGTCACTATACGAGGTAAAAAAGTCAGAGAAGCTAAAAATTTGTGGCAGTTAAATGCAACAAATATGACGTTACTAAACCTGTTAGTTGATTATGAAAAGAGCCTCTGTATGACAGAGATTTATAAGCTGTTGGACAGTTTATCCAACTGACAACATTTGCACACTAAACTGAGTTAATGTTAATTTGGGGCAGGTGAATGAATAATCGTTTTACTCTATTTCAACCTTGTGTAGTAGCAAAAAGCAAGCTAGAGTTATTCGCTAGCTTTGAGTGTATATAATTTATTTAATTAGCTTGATGCCATAAGATTTCGATAAATAGCTTGTAACTTTCAGGCTAAGCGTCGATAAGTTAGCCTTCTCAACTCTTCAGGAATTGATGAATTGCACTGTCGCTTGGAAGGTAACAGCTATGGATAGTAATATGAATACTTTAAATAAAAGCAATAAAATTATAAAATAAAAACATAACTGAAAGTTTAAACGGAATAGAATGTATATGGAATTCACTGAAGATAGTAATATCAAATTCAATGTATCTTCCTGCCTTGATGAAAACGCATTACAGCAAATTGAGACAAAGTTTTATGGCGGCGATGCAAAAACCGCATGTAATCAGCAAGTCGAGTTATTTTTTAAACAACCCACACACCTTTCTTTAAGCTTTTCCAGAAATAGCACCCAGTTTTCACATCAGAAATTTATAAACGAAGCTTATGATGTGGCACAAAAGCTTGGCTTTAGGGCAAATTCAATCCCCAACAGAAGTACCTTAATAGTGCTGGGATTGGGTGCTGGCTACCATGTACCACTATTACTTGAGAAGTTAAACTACGTAGATGTAATTGTTATAGAAAATAACAAAGCGCTAGAAACTATTGCATATAACAATATAAACCTCAATTCTTTACGCGAAACATGTATAAAAAGAGGAGGAAATTTAAAAGTTCTACAGTGTCAAAACTACTCATCATTTTTATTTCAGATAAAGCAGTACTTAACCGAGCGGCATTGTGGAATACTTGCTGACATTAGCTTGTATCGACACTACAACAACGAGCTATTTGATGAAATATATGAAAAATTCACAGAGTGGAGAAACTCTCTTGTGAGCATGTGGGGATATGCCGAAGATGAAATCATAGGTATAAGACACACGTTAGCAAATAATGATAGTTTAAGAGTATTTAAAAAATCAGACTTCTCTTGCTTTTCTAACACAACAGCATTAATTGTTGGAAACGGCCCATCATTAGACTTAGTCATCCAAGATATAAAAAGCTTTAAAGGCCTAATCGTTTCCTGCGGTACCTCTTTAGCTAGCTTACTAAAAAATAATATCACTCCGCATATACATGTAGAAATGGAAAGAACTGAAAGTAATCACACGTTGAAAGAGCGTTATCTATGTGATCCGGCATTAAAAAATACAGTTTTGCTGACATTAAACACTGTTTCACCAAAAACATTATCTTTATTTAAAAATAAACTTGTTTTTTTCAAAGCTAACGATTCAGCATCAGAAATAATAAAGCTAAGCAATAATATTGATCTTTTGTATCACTGTAACCCAACGGTAACAAATGCAGCTGCTGCAGCGCTAATCTACATGGGAGTTGAGAAAATTATATTGTCTGGATGTGACTACGGGTTTATTGATGAAAAAGAACATCATAGTATACATTCTCAATACTACAATGAAAGTGACCGCCTAAGTAAATCCAAATTTAAAGGTAGCTTTTATGTAAAAGGAAATAATACCGATAAAGTACTTACGACAAGAATATTTAATGAGTCAAAGAAATCATTAGAATCATTGTTTAGAGTAAACCCAAAGGTAAAAATTTATAATATAAGCAATGGTGCAAAAATAGATGGTACGTTACCTACTCAGAAGTTTCCATGTGACGTCACTGAATACAATAATGAATACCTTTTACATACAATATCTACATTTAAAACTGTCAATTCAACTCGTAAAGCTATAAATAAAAATGTCTCATCTATAGTTGAGGTTATTAACAGCCTAAATAGGAAAATATTATCTTCTTTTAGCTATGGGGACGTTGTTAACGGACTTTCAAAAACTATCAGAGAGTTAGAGGAAAATACCTATGATAGAGCAGCAATGATCCTTCTATCAGGAAGTCTTAAATATATTTTGTTTTCAATACAAAACCACACAAATCACATATCAAAAAATAGTGAGGATATATATATAAGAGAAATAAAGGAACAGCTTGTAAAAGCTATCACACAAATAAAGTTAGAAATTATAAATTTAAATAAGGATAGATAATGAAATTCAACATCTTTGCAGTTCTACCTCTCTCAGTCATCTTAGTAAACACAACTCAATCAGTGGCCTCTGCCGCAGACAATATCAGAGAAACCGCGCAGCATAGCGCTGCATATCAACTAGGTTCTGAATATAGCGCCGATATATTTAGCACAGGCGACTCATTTGGTGCAGGTGACTCATTTGGTGCAGGTGACTCATTTGGTGCAGGCGACTCATTTGGTGCAGGCGACTCATTTGGTGCAGGCGATTCATTTGGTACGGGCGATTCATTTGGTACTGGCGATTCATTTGGTACGGGCGATTCATTTGGTACGGGCGATTCATTTGGTACTGGCGATTCATTTGGTACTGGTGATTCATTTGGTACTGGCGATTCAACTGGTAGCTCAACGTTCCCATATTCTAGTACTGAAATAACAAAAGGCGTATTACACGTTGAATATGAGCAATATGGGTTTAGATCCCCTCTTTATGACATTTGTGTCAGAACAAATAAAAACTTAGTTATAGCTAGGGCGACAGAACAAACAGAGATTGATAGGGGTGCAGACTTTATTGCTAGAGGCAATTATAAAGTTAAGAAAAATATTTTAACTTTGAAGATTGGTGCTACCGATGCTCATAAATTAGAGAAGTTCATCTTTAAGACAAGCGAAGATCCAAATTATACCTTTATGGGTGACTGGTACATCAATAAAAATAATAAGACGAGAGTATATGCACAATATCTCTCAGAAGATTATTACTATGCTTATGGCTGTGACTTAAAACTAGGACAATAAAAAAAAGCCAACGCTCATGGAGCGTTGGCGTTGGCTTTTTCTTCGTTATATAACAGTATTTTTTTATGAGGCTACAATACTATCGTTAACCGCTTTTAATGCTGCTGCAGGATCTTTAGCTTGTGTGATAGGACGACCGATAACAAGATAGTCACTACCAGCTTGCACAGCTTTTTGTGGTGTCATAATTCGCTTTTGATCGCCAGCATCTGTTCCTGCTGGTCGGATCCCTGGTGTAATAAGCTTAAACTCTTCACCAAGCTCACGTTTTAACAATTCTGCCTCTTGTGCAGAACAAACGACTCCATCAAGACCTGACTCCTTTGCAAGTTTTGCTAAATACAGCACTTGCTCTTGCGGAGTCTTTTCAATTCCAAGTTTAAGCAATTGACCCTGATCCATACTGGTTAAGACTGTAACGGCAATAAGTAGCGGTGCTTTATCACCGTAAACTGTTAAGGCTTCTTTCGCCTTTGACATCATTTCATGACCACCACTTGCATGAACATTCACCATCCATACCCCTAGCTCAGCAGCAGCTGCTACTGCTTTTGCGACTGTATTGGGAATATCGTGAAACTTTAGGTCCAAAAATACATCAAAGTTCATGTCTACAAGTTTGTTTACAAACTGTGGGCCAAAATAGGTAAACATTTCTTTACCCACTTTCAATCGGCATTCGTCAGGTGAAAGTTGAGAAACAAATGATAATGCAGCGTCTTCATTATTATAATCAAGCGCAATCAAAACCTTTTTAAAATCTTGTGTCGACATAGTTACCCTATTTGGCCAAATCAAAAATTTAATAACCGTCTAATCCACGGCTTGGAGCTAGAGACTCCCAGTGTTTACATGAGGGACATAGCCAATACATCGTATGGCTTGTAAATCCACAATGACCACATTGATAATTTGGTTTAGTCGCAATATAAGACTTAACCAGTTTATCTATTTCTTGCAATACGTGATCAATTTTAGCATCTTTACCACTTATAAGTTGTAGCAAATAACTAAAGCCTCTAATTGATGGTTCACGCTTTAAACTATCAGTTAGAAACTCTACGGCCCCTGAGATTTTCCCTTGTCTTACCATACCTTGGCAAAACTTTATTCTAATCAATACCCCACCTTTCTCTAATAATTCAGATATCAACTCAAAGAACTGTTCGTGAATGTTTAATTTAACATAACAAGATTCAAGCTCTTCTAACACTAGAGGAGCCATAAATACAAACTGACTTACAAGTTTACGCCAATAATATATACACTTAACATAGTCATCGTGTTTATACGCATCTTTTCCCATTTCATAAAGAGGCCTAACCGTTTCATGGGCAAGAGAGGTCGCCTTTTCAAATAAGCTTGGGTTATTTTCGAGAACAGCAGCTTCACAGTAAAAATTTGCAATCGTTGCACAATGGGAATTTTTTTTGAATAACTCAGAATGCGCCTCATACATATGCATTCCTTTACGCCAGTCTCTAGTTTGAGAGTAGAGGTTTAAAATCGGATCAAGCGCCTCTTTAAAACCCAATTTTACTAGAATAACTAAGTGCTCCTCGGCACTATCTAATAAACCTGCCAATATGTAATCTTGAGCAAGTTCTAAACGGCATGATTTAACAACTTCTTCATCAAGATTTGGCTGTTTAAGTAACAGTTCATGAATTTTGATTGCTCTATCTAGCTCTCCTCGCTTCCTAAATAAAGATGCAAGGGTAAGATAATGATCTACTGAATCTGCAGAGATTTCTAAAAGTTTGGTAAGATGTTCAAGACCTTGATCTTCCTCTCTATCTAATAGGAACTTCAGGCCTTTACTATATTCTGAGGTGATCTGCCTGCTTTGTTCTAGTGCTTGATTTTTAGCACTATTTTTACCCATAACATAACCGTATGCAGCGGCCACAGGTAGTAATAAAAACAGCAGCTCGATCATGACTAGCGTTCGGTTGCTTGGCTAAGCTTACTATTACTTTTTTTTTAGGCGATGGTTCTGCCATTTAAGCTTAGATAAAACCGGTGCGGTTACCAATAAGCCAATCATTATTCCAAACGCTAAACAAATGCTCATTAAGGTTGCGAGTGGTAACTCTGCACTTGCAATTACAAAATTGACACCAACTACTTGTGGATTTTGTGTTCCAACTAAAAATGCAATCAGTATGGCAACAACAGCTAATCCCTTTTTCAATACTGCAACCAAGTTTTGCTCCGTTAGACTTAATTATTTAAGCTTTCGTTTACTCTATCGCGCAGTTCTTTGCCTGGCTTAAAGTGCGGGACATATTTACCGTCTAATTCAACTGTTTCGCCAGTCTTAGGATTACGACCAGTACGAGGTGAACGGAAATGAAGCGAGAAACTACCAAAACCGCGGATCTCTATGCGTTCCGAGTCTGATAATGAGCCAGCCATTTGTTCAAGGATTTCTTTTACCGCATTTTCTACATCTTTAACAGGAACATGAGCGTGCTGCAGTGCAAGTTGTTCTATCAATTCAGACTTTGTCATAATGTTTCCTTTAAGGGTATAAGGAAGGGCTAAGCGCCCTTCCTAGTGTAAAGACTTATTAATTAGTCTTTTTGAGCATTTTTGAAAGCTGCAGCCATTGCGTTTTCGAACGCAGGCTCTTCTTTCTTAAGCTTCTCTAGAGCTTCTTTTTCTTCAGCTTCGAAGATAGCTTTAACTGATAGGCTGATAGTACGATTCTTACGATCAACACCTACAAATTTAGCTTCGATTTCGTCACCTTCAGAAACAGCAGCAGTTGCGTCTTCAACACGCTCCTGTGCGATGTCAGCTACACGGATGTAACCTTCAACGCCTTCACCTAGCTCTACAGTTGCGCCTTTAGCGTCAACTTCAGTCACTTTACCTTTAACAATAGCACCTTTTTTGTTGGCGTCTAGGTAGTTAGTGAATGGATCAGCATCGATTTGCTTAACGCCTAGAGAGATACGCTCACGCTCTGGGTCAACTTGTAGAACGATAGCTGTGATTTCGTCACCTTTCTTGTACTCACGTACAGCTTCTTCGCCTGGAGTATTCCAAGAGATGTCAGATAGGTGTACAAGACCGTCAATACCACCGTCAAGGCCGATGAAGATACCAAAGTCAGTGATTGACTTGATCTTACCAGAAACTTGGTCGCCTTTATTGTTAAGACGAGCAAATTCTTGCCAAGGGTTAGCTTTACACTGCTTAAGACCTAGAGAAATACGACGACGCTCTTCGTCAATTTCAAGAACCATAACTTCAACAGTATCACCTAGTGAAACTACTTTTGAAGGGTGGATGTTCTTGTTAGTCCAGTCCATTTCTGAAACGTGTACTAGACCTTCAACGCCTTCTTCGATTTCAACGAAACAGCCGTAGTCAGTTAGGTTAGTTACGCGACCAGTAAGCTTTGCACCTTCTGGGTAACGACCAGCGATAGCAGCCCATGGATCTTCGCCAAGTTGCTTAAGACCTAGAGAAACACGAGTCTTCTCTTTGTCGAACTTAAGTACTTTAACGTTGATTTCGTCACCTACGTTCACGATCTCTGAAGGGTGCTTAACACGCTTCCAAGCCATGTCAGTGATGTGTAGAAGACCGTCAACACCGCCTAAGTCTACGAATGCACCGTAGTCAGTAAGGTTCTTAACGATACCTTTAACTTCTTGACCTTCAACAAGGTTTTGAAGTAGTTCTTCACGCTCTTGAGAGTTTTCAGACTCGATAACAGCACGACGTGAAACAACAACGTTGTTGCGTTTTTGGTCTAGCTTGATTACTTTGAACTCTAGCTCTTTACCTTCAAGGTGAGCGGTGTCGCGAACTGGACGTACATCAACAAGTGAACCAGGTAGGAATGCACGGATTGAATCAACTTCAACTGTGAAACCGCCTTTAACTTTACCGTTGATAACACCAGTAACAGTCTCTTGCTCTTCACAAGCTTTCTCAAGACGGATCCAAGCTTCGTGACGCTTAGCTTTTTCACGAGAAAGGATAGTCTCACCGAAACCGTCTTCGATTGCATCTAGTGCTACGTCTACTTCGTCGCCTACTGCAACTTCTAGTTCACCAGCAGCATTTTTGAATTGCTCTGCAGGGATTGCACTTTCAGACTTAAGGCCAGCGTCAACAAGAACAACGTTGTTCTCGATAGCGATTACTGTACCTTTAACGATTGAGCCTTGCTCAACTTCAAAACCCTGTAGGCTTTCTTCAAATAACTGCGCAAAATTTTCTGACATACTAAATACGTCTCTATAAAGTTAAATTACCAATTAGCAACCATGCTGCATGGGGTTGTTAAATAAACACTAGCTTCCTGCCTGTGTCATTAAAAATTACTTCGGCAAGCAACTTTTAGGAAGCTTACCTGCCACAATGGCGTCTTGGATAAAAGACATAACCTGTTCGAACACTTGCTCAGCGTTATGCTCTGTTGTGTCAACAACAATAGCATCACTGGCAGGCACTAATGGGGCAACCTTGCGATTCATATCGCGATCATCGCGAGCTTTAATGTCTTCCAACAGACCACTTAGTGTAACATCATGGCCTTTTTCATTCAACTCAACAAATCGTCTACGAGCACGTTCTTCTGCGCTTGCCGTTAAATAAATTTTGAGCTCTGCGTCAGGGAACACAACCGTTCCCATATCACGTCCATCTGCTATCAAACCTACTTCGCTTCTAAAAGCACGTTGACGACGCAGTAAAGCTTCTCTCACGCGAGGAAGTGCCGCAATTTTTGATGCTGCCGCACCAACTTCTTCATTGCGAATGGTGTTTGTGACGTCTTCACCTTCAAGTACAATTTTGCTTTTTTTAGTTTCTTTATCTATTGAAAATTGTACATCCAAATTGGCAGCGAGTGGGACTAACCCCTCTTCGTTGTCTGTAGCAATTTGGTGGTGTAGTGCAGCCAAAGAAAGTACGCGATAAATCGCACCACTGTCCAACACTTCCCAATTTAATGTTTCAGCTAACAAGCGACAAACAGTTCCTTTGCCTGAACCACTTGGGCCGTCTACGGTGATAACTGGCATAGCTGCCTGCATTTAGACCTCCTAAAAATGCTCACCTGAATTTGACGGCGCACAGTATACGTCAATTTGCTGAACATATCCTTATTTACCTGTCATTTTTTGTTATATGTCAAATTATTAGTGCCATTAAATACCGTAAGACATAAGCTTTTGGCATAAAACCAACCATCAAATTTATACAAATAATTGTTAGAGCAAGTTACTTTTTAGCTGAGGTAAACTGAAAGTTGATGCCGAAGAGACTCGGCATCAAGGTAGATCTCAGTACTGGCTAATACTTTCTAGTACTGAAAAATAAGTGGGAAAAGTCTTGGCTGTACATTTAGGGTCGTTAATAGTGATAGATTGCCCTCCTACCGCAACCATAGAGAAACACATCGCGATACGATGATCGTTATATGTGTCCACATCTGTAAAATTAAAATTAACAGGAGGAGTCACTTCGATATAATCATGCCCTTCAACTACGTGCGCACCAACCTTTTTTAGTTCAGTCGCCATTGCAGCCAACCTATCAGTTTCTTTAACACGCCAGTTGTAAATATTTCGAATCGCCGTTTTGCCACTGGCAAATAACGCTACCGTTGCAAGTGTCATTGCCGCATCAGGGATTGCATTGGCATCAATGTCTACACCATTTATCTGGCCCTTACGAACCACAATACGTTCATCATACCACTCGATATGCGCACCAACCTGTTCCATCACTTTGGCAAAACCAATGTCCCCTTGCACACTTTGTTTACCCACTCCATTGATCTCAATTTCACCACCTGCAATGGCAGCGGCAGCAATAAAATAGGACGCCGAGGACGCATCCCCTTCAACCATGAGTGTACCTGGAGAGCGATACTGCTGAGCGGCCTTCACAACAAAGTACTGATAATCGTGGTTTTCTACATGAACCCCAAAGTGAGCCATCACGCCAATGGTAATATCAATATAAGGCTTAGATACAAGTTCACCTTTAATCCTGATCTTAGTATCGCCACTGAAAAGTGGAGCTGCCATCAGCAGTGCTGTTAGAAATTGACTTGAAATACTGCCGTCAATTTCAACTTCACCACCGGTAAGTTGCTTACCGACAATCTTTAGCGGTGGATAATCTTTGTTTTTGAGATATTGAATATCTGCACCAAGCGTTTGCATGGCATCAACAAGATGGCCAATTGGGCGCTCTTCCATTCGCGGCTCACCAATCAGTTCATAATCACCGGATATAGCAGCAAGCACAGCAGTTAATGGCCGATACGCCGTACCAGCATTGCCTAAAAATAACGGCTCAACGGGGGAAATAAAGTTACCACCATTTCCTTTGACAAGTGCCACCGTGTTGTCGTCTTCTAGTGTAACTTCAACGCCTAATTGAGACAGTGCACCTAACATATGGCGGATGTCATCGCTATCCAATAAGTTCGTCACTTTTGTCGTGCCTTCACACAATGCCGCAAGCAACAAAATACGATTTGATAAGCTTTTAGAGCCAGGTAACGTGACACTGCCACTAACTTTGGTTATAGGCTTAAGCGTTAACTGTTCCATCAACCATTCTCCTTGGCAAACTTGTCCATAAATGCAACTAAGGCTTTTATCCCTTCAATTGGCATTGCATTATAAATACTTGCACGCATGCCACCTACAAAACGATGGCCCTCTAGCGCTATTAAGCCGTTTTTCTCAGCTTCAGCTAAAAATTTGTCGTTGAGACTTTCATCATTTAGCCAAAATGGTACATTCATTAGCGAACGGCAATGTTTAGCCACTTTGTTTGAGTAGAAATCTGAGCTATCAATGTAATCGTAAAGTACAGCAGCTTTCGCAGTATTATGCGCTTCCATTGCTTTCACGCCACCGATACTTTCTAAGTGCTTGAATACTTCAAAAGCAAGATACCAAGCAAATGTAGGTGGTGTGTTGTACATACTTTGCTGATCAGCTTCAGTAGCGTAGTCTAGAATTGCAGGCCTAGGCAAGCCCTCTCGTTTTAGTAATGTTTTACGAACAATTGCAATACTTAACCCTGAAGGGCCAATGTTTTTCTGCGCACCTGCGTAAATCAGATCAAAATCATCCACATTGATTTCGCGTGAAAGGATGTTGGAGGACATATCAGCAACAATTGGTGCTGTAGGATGCTTAGGTACTTCAAATATTTCGATGCCGTCTATAGTTTCATTTGGGCAATAATGAATAAATGACGCTTCCTCCGGTAATTTCCACTTAGATACAGGCAAAATGTCAAACTGACCATTTTCGTCGGCTCGGATATTAACTGCGTGTGTTTGAGTAAACTTCGCGCCCTCTTTTGTCGCGCCGGTTGACCAAATACCATTTTCAACATACACGCCAGGCAAACCATCTACATGCAAATTCAATGGTACTGCTGAAAAGTGACCACGGCCGCCACCGTGCATAAATAACACTTCAAACTCATCGGAGATATTCATTAAACGACGTAGGCTGGCCTCGCACTGCTTCGCCATCTCCAAATAAGGCGCTGAGCGATGGCTGACTTCCATCACTGATACGCCTAAATTCTGCCAATCTAAAAACTCTTTTTGCGCTTTTTTCATCACTTCAACAGGTAACATCGCAGGACCCGCGCAAAAATTATAAACCGTCATATTTTTCCTCATTCCTAATAAACTAGCCCATCCAAATTATCGATGAATTGTAATCATATTTTTTGAATGAACAGTGAGTTGCCCAAGCAAAAGCCGGATAGTTCGTAGCCTTAATTTATCAGGGTTCGAGCTATTGTCATAGAGGGGGAGATTGAAAAAACTGACATAAAGAAAAAAAGCGACCGAAGTCGCTTTTTATATTAAATATAAGGTTGTGTTATTCCCCGGTGTCCGAATCAACTGCTGGGGTTGCTTCACCTTCAGCTTCAACAATTTCACCTTCTGGCAAGTCTTCTACTTCAATTTCTTCAATCCGTTGAAGACCGACCACTTTTTCTTCTTCCATCGTACGAATTAGGATAACACCTTGAGTGTTTCTTCCTACCGTCGATACTTCGTTTACACGTGTTCTTACTAGTGTGCCACGATTTGAAATCAACATGATTTCATCGTTATCATCAACTTGAACAGCGCCAACCACCGAACCATTTCTTTCAGTCACTTTGATAGACACAACACCTTGTGTCGCGCGACTCTTCGCTGGATACTCTTCAAGTGGAGTACGCTTACCGTAACCGTTTTCAGTCACGGTCAAGATTGCACCCTCTCCTTGCGGTACAATTAGCGATACAACTTTCACATCGTCTGGCATCTTGATACCACGAACACCTGTAGCTGTACGACCCATAGGACGTAAGGCTAGCAACTCTTCACCTGTTTCAGGATCACGCTTCACTTCACCCGTTTCCGAGTCACGTTGTTTCTCATTGAAACGGACAACTTTACCATGCTCTGTAAACAGCATGATGTCATTTTCGCCTGTGGTAATGTTAGCACCGATAAGGCTATCGCCTTCGTTCAAGTTGATGGCAATAATACCACTTGCACGCTGACGACTGTATGCTGTCAGAGGTGTTTTCTTAACGATACCACTTGCCGTCGCCATGACGATAAACTTATCCTCTTCGTATTCGCGAACCGGTAAAATTGTCGTGATGCGTTCATCGGCTTCCAATGGTAATAAGTTAACGATTGGTTTGCCGCGCGCAGCGCGAGACGCAAGTGGCAATTGGTAAACTTTCAACCAATATAAACGGCCAGCTGTTGAGAAACACAAGATTGTATCATGTGTATTTGCCACCAGTAGACGCTCGATGAAGTCTTCATCCTTCATCTTAGTTGCAGAGCGCCCTTTACCACCACGGCGCTGTGCCTCGTAATCACTAAGAGGCTGGTACTTTACGTAGCCTTCGTGAGAAAGTGTAACCACGACGTCTTCTTCGTTGATCAAATCTTCAAGGCTAATGTCATGTGCAGCAGCGGTGATCTCTGTGCGACGCTCATCGCCATACGTTTCTTTGATTTCAACTAGTTCATCGCGGATAACTTCCATCAAGCGTTCTGGAGAAGATAGGATGTACAGAAGTTCAGCAATGATGTCGAGTAGCTCTTTATACTCAGCTAAAATTTTCTCATGTTCAAGACCGGTTAGCTTGTGTAGCCTTAAGTCAAGAATGGCTTGCGCCTGTTGTTCAGACAAGTAATATTGACCATCGCGGATCCCTAGCTCTTCAGCTAACCAATCTGGACGTGCAACGTTCTCTTCTCCAGTGCGCTCAAGCATTGCTTTCACATTACCAAGGTCCCACCCACGCGCCGTTAATGCTGCTTTCGCCTCAGCTGGTGTTGGTGAGCGACGGATCAGCTCAATAATTGGGTCAATGTTTGCAAGTGCAATTGCTAAACCTTCAAGCGTGTGTGCTCTGTCTCTGGCCTTACGAAGATCAAATACAGTACGACGAGTTACTACTTCACGACGGTGAATAATAAACGCATCGAGCATTTCTTTGAGGTTAAAACATTTAGGCTGGTTGTTGTCTAGCGCAACCATATTAATACCAAACACAGTTTGCAACTGCGTTTGTGCATATAAGTTGTTTAGTACAACTTCACCGACTTCACCGCGCTTAATCTCAATAACAATACGCATACCGTCTTTGTCTGACTCGTCGCGCAGCGCACTGATCCCTTCGACTTTTTTGTCTTTTACAAGCTCAGCGATCTTCTCTATTAATCTCGCTTTGTTTACTTGATACGGAATTTCGTGGACGATGATTGTTTCTTTGTTTGTTTTTTCATCGACTTCGATTTCCGCTTTGGCGCGGATATAAATCTTACCACGACCTGTTTTATAAGCTTGTTCGATGCCTTTTTTACCACTGATAATAGCAGCAGTTGGGAAATCTGGACCTGGTATATAGTCAATCAATTCTTCAATGGTAATGTCTGGGTTTTGGATAACAGCCAAACAGCCATTGATCACCTCAGTTAAATTATGAGGTGGAATATTGGTTGCCATACCAACTGCGATACCAGAAGAACCGTTAACCAATAGGTTGGGTATTTTTGTTGGTAAAACATCAGGTATTTGTTCTGTACCATCATAGTTTGGCACATAATCCACGGTTTCTTTTTCAAGATCTGCAAGTAACTCATGTGCAACTTTCGCCATACGCACTTCCGTATAACGCATTGCAGCAGCAGAGTCACCATCAACAGAACCAAAGTTACCTTGTCCATCTACTAGCATATAGCGCAGAGAGAAAGGTTGAGCCATACGTACAATTGTATCGTACACAGCACTATCACCGTGCGGGTGATATTTACCGATAACATCACCAACTACACGAGCTGATTTCTTATAAGGTTTATTCCAGTCATTTTTCAATTCATTCATCGCGAATAATACACGGCGGTGAACTGGTTTTAGGCCATCACGTACATCAGGTAATGCACGGCCTACAATAACGCTCATCGCATAATCTAGATATGAATTTTTTAATTCATCTTCGATATTGACTGGCAGGATTTCATTGGCGAGATCAGACATTTGACTCCACTTTCCTTCAGTGTCCACCCCTTTTATGTCACACTATTACGTGTGTAGCGCTGTTTGCTGAATATCAAATGGCTTGTTAATTGAAATGCAAAATCAAAGCACTTATTAAAAACCGAATTGCTTCAGCGTATCAGCAAGGGTGTTGTTTATTATAAAATTCGTTAGCCATGCTATCACACTTTTTAGCGTTTTACAGGTGCTATTTTTATCAAATCCCTTTTATAATGCGCTCAATTCGACGAGGAAGTTTTTTATGACCGAACATCAAAATGTAGACCCTAATGAAATAGCAAAATTTGAAGAAATCGCCGAACGCTGGTGGGACAAAGAAGGAGAATTTAAGCCGCTTCATAATGTTAACCCCTTGCGATTAGACTTTATTAACGATAAATGTGGCGGTTTATTTGCTAAAGATGTACTAGATGTTGGCTGCGGTGGCGGAATACTAACGGAAAGTATGGCGAAGATGGGGGCACATGCAACCGGTATTGATATGGGTCAAGAGCCACTAAATGTTGCCAAACTACACGCACTAGAAGCCAATATTCAGGTGAACTACCAAAAAGTGCCAGTTGAAGATTTTGCCCAGCAGCGTGCTGGTACATTTGATGTAGTTACCTGTATGGAGATGCTTGAACACGTACCCGATCCAGAGTCTATCATCCGCGCAGTTGCAAAATTAGTGAAACCTGGTGGACATGCGTTCTTTTCTACCTTAAACAAAACCACTAAAGCTTATTTGCTAGCTATTGTTGCCGCTGAAAAGTTACTGAAGATTGTGCCAGAAGGCACTCACGAACATGACAAATTTATTCGTCCTTCTACTTTGATAAATTGGGCCGAGAGTTATGGCTTAAAAGTAAGAGCAGCAAGCGGTATTCACTACAATCCGATTGGACAGACATTCACTTTAACTAAAGACGTTTCCGTCAACTACGTACTTCATTTTGAGAAGCTAGTATGATTAACGCTGTTTTATTTGACCTAGATGGCACACTGCTCGACACGAGTGAAGACTTGGGTGCTGCGCTAAATCACGTTTTAGCAATGAATAATATGGCTGTGGTTGAAAAAGCCATTTACAGCAGTGCCATATCTGACGGGGTCGCGGCAATGCTAAAAGTGGGGTTTGGCGACACCTTGCATCAATTTGATGTTAATCAACTACGCCAATCTGTACTCGACTATTATGCGGATAACCTTGCCAAACACTCTCATTGTTTTGCAAATATTGGGGCGTTATTGGATAGCCTTCGAAAGCAAAACATAAAGGTAGGGATCATGACCAATAAGCCTGAGTTTTTGACGCTACCGTTATTAAAGCAAATACCAGAACTGGCAAAGATAGATATTGTGGTTTGTGGCGATACGCTTTCAGTCGCAAAACCACACCCAGAGCCGCTCTTATTGGTTGCCTCAAAACTGGGGGTTGATCCCAGTCAATGTATGTATGTAGGTGATGCAGAGCGTGACATTATTGCTGCAAAATCTGCAAAAATGAAAAGTGCTGTTGCGATGTGGGGATTCATCCCTTCTGAACAAGTTGCTAAGTCTTGGAATGCGGATCTATATCTTACTAACCCGTTGGATGCAATATCGCATATCTAGTGCTATAATTTTTTCAAAGCACAAGATATTGTGCTTTAACGATTATAGAAACGAATTTGTGTAGAAAAAAATCACTTAAACTTTTTTTTTTATTTTTACTAAAAAGCACCATCTTTAAGTTGATTTTTCTTTGTGAGCAGATAAGCGGATTGTCGAAGGTGAGTGGGCACTAACATAAATAAATTATCCCAAACTTATCCACAATTCTCCTAAAGTTGTTCTCTTGCAAATTCGCACTAACCCCACTATCTTGTGATCCCTAGCCGCTATAGCACCATATATAGTGGTGGTTTGCTAAACAATTTTTAATTCGTGCGATATCTAAAGCGCGTTCCTAAGGAATACAGGCACATAACATGAACCAACAGCTATCTGTATGCAAAAGAAACGGTCGCAAAGAGCCGTTAGATCTAGACAAGATCCATCGTGTCATTACATGGGCCGCAGAAGGCCTAGATAACGTCTCAGTTTCTCAGGTTGAGTTAAAGTCACACATTCAGTTTTATGACGGTATTCGCACTGGTGATATCCACGAAACGATTATAAAGGCTGCAGCGGATCTTATTTCAAAAGAATCTCCGGACTACCAATACCTTGCAGCTCGACTTGCTATTTTTCACCTACGCAAAAAAGCATATGGATGCTTTGAGCCGCCTCACCTATATCAGCATGTGGTAAAGCTTGTTGAAGACAAACGATATGATCAACACTTGTTGACTGATTACACTGAGGCTGAGTTCAACGAACTAAACGATTATATTGACCATAATCGCGACATGAATTTCAGCTATGCGGCCGTTAAGCAGCTGGAAGGTAAGTACCTCGTACAAAACCGTGTTACAGGTGAAATCTACGAAAGCGCACAGTTTTTGTATGTGTTAGTTGCTGCAAGCTTATTCGCAAATTATCCAAAAGAAACACGCTTAGATTACATCAAGCGCTTTTATGATGCCGTCTCTACGTTCAAAATTTCACTACCAACGCCTATTATGGCTGGTGTTCGTACGCCTACACGCCAGTTTAGTTCATGCGTATTAATTGAATGTGCTGACAGCTTAGATTCAATTAACGCTACTTCATCTGCAATAGTAAAGTACGTAAGCCAACGAGCAGGTATTGGTATCAATGCAGGACGTATCCGAGCGCTAGGTAGCCCAATTAGAAATGGTGAAGCATACCACACAGGATGTATTCCATTTTATAAGCATTTTCAGACTGCAGTTAAAAGCTGTTCTCAAGGCGGTGTACGTGGTGGTGCGGCTACCCTATTCTACCCACTTTGGCATTTAGAGATTGAAAACCTACTTGTACTTAAGAACAACCGCGGTGTTGAAGAAAACCGTGTCCGTCATTTAGATTACGGTGTGCAGTTCAATAAAACCATGTACAGCCGACTGATTAAAGATGACTATATTACCCTGTTTAGTCCATCAGACGTACCTGGGCTCTACGATGCTTTCTTTGAAGATCAGCAAGAATTCGAAGCGCTTTATACAAAATACGAGCAGGATGAATCTATTCGTAAAAAGCGCATCAAAGCAATTGAGCTTTTCTCCATGTTTGCACAAGAGCGCGCAAGTACAGGTCGTATTTACCTACAGAATGTTGACCACTGTAATACTCACAGTCCGTTTGACTCTAAAGTAGCACCAATTCGTCAGTCAAACCTGTGTCTTGAAATTGCATTGCCAACAAAACCGTTGAGTCATGTTAATGACCCTGAAGGCGAAATTGCACTGTGCACGCTTTCTGCATTTAACCTAGGTGCGATCAAATCTTTAGATGAATTAGAGGAGCTTGCTGAGCTGGCAGTTCGTGCGCTTGATAACCTGTTGGATTATCAAGATTACCCAGTACCTGCTGCTTACAACGCAACTATGGGTCGTCGTACTCTAGGCATCGGCGTTATCAACTTTGCTTATTACTTAGCAAAAAATGGTGTGAAGTACTCTGATGGTAGCGCGAATGGTTTAACCCATAAAACATTTGAAGCAATTCAATATTATCTGATGAAAGCCTCGAATGAACTTGCCAAAGAGCGTGGTGCTTGTCCTAAGTTCAACGAGACAACTTACTCACAAGGTATTATGCCTACTGATACGTACAAACGAGATCTAGACAAAGTTTGTGCTGAGCCATTGCACCTTGACTGGGACGCGCTCAGAGAAAGCATCAAGAAGCATGGTATGCGTAACTCTACATTGTCTGCTTTAATGCCTTCTGAAACTTCGTCTCAGATTTCAAACGCTACCAATGGTATCGAGCCACCACGCGGTCACATCAGCGTGAAAGCAAGTAAAGATGGTATCTTGAAGCAAGTAGTACCTGAGTATGAAAGACTGAAAGACAGTTACGAGTTACTGTGGGATATTCCTTCAAACGATGGCTACTTGACATTAGTAGGCATCATGCAGAAATTCATCGATCAGACCATTTCTGCAAACACGAATTATGATCCAAGTAAGTTTGAAGCGGGTAAAGTACCTATGAAGCTACTTTTAAAAGACTTACTAACTGCATACAAACTTGGTGTTAAAACCCTTTACTACCATAACACCCGTGATGGTGCGTCAGATGCTCAGGACGAACTAAAACCTGAAGTAGAAGATGATGGCTGTGAAGGCGGCGCTTGTAAGATATAACGTTCTATGCGGGTGTGCTTCACCCGCTTTTTTAGGTATTGAGTAACACATTTATGGCATATTCAACGTTTAGCAGAAATCATAACGATCAACTAAAAGAGCCGATGTTTTTCGGACAGACAGTTAACGTATCTCGCTACGACCAGCAAAAGTACCCGATTTTCGAAAAGCTCATTGAAAAGCAACTTTCTTTCTTTTGGCGCCCTGAAGAGGTTGATGTAAGTAAAGACAGACTTGATTTTCAGGCTCTTCCTGAGCATGAAAGACACATTTTCCTTAGCAATCTTAAATATCAGACGTTGTTAGACAGTGTTCAAGGTCGCTCGCCAAATGTTGCGCTGTTACCCATCGTTTCTATCCCTGAGCTAGAAACGTGGATAGAGACATGGGCTTTCAGTGAAACGATACATAGCCGCTCTTACACGCACATTATTCGTAACGTTACACAAAACCCTGAGATTATATTCGATGATATTGTTGGCAATGACAAAATCGTTGAACGTGCAGATGCGGTTACCAAGTATTATGATGAACTCATTGAAAAAGTTAGCCTGTATAACCAGTATGGTGAAGGCAAGCATGAGATAAATGGTAAAACGGTTGTCATCAATCTGTTCGAGCTTAAAAAGCTACTATACCTTTGCATCATGTCCGTTAACATCCTAGAAGCAATACGTTTTTATGTCAGCTTTGCATGTTCATTTGCTTTTGCAGAGCGTGAGTTAATGGAAGGTAATGCCAAAATCATCAAATTAATTGCGCGCGACGAAGCCCTTCACCTTTCAGGTACTCAGCATATTTTAAATATTATGCAAGAAGGTAAAGACGATCCTGAGATGTCCATTGT
Organism: Pseudoalteromonas sp. PS5; assembly: GCF_004103255.1. Classification (NCBI taxonomy): domain Bacteria; kingdom Pseudomonadati; phylum Pseudomonadota; class Gammaproteobacteria; order Alteromonadales; family Pseudoalteromonadaceae; genus Pseudoalteromonas; species Pseudoalteromonas sp. PS5. The sequence continues at coordinate 4,045 of NZ_RCSQ01000042.1, read as the reverse complement.
TGCTGCCCAATGTCGCGAAGAAGCAATCAAGATGTTTGTAGAGGCCGCTGAACAGGAAAAAGAATGGGCCGAGTACTTATTTAAAGACGGCTCTATGATCGGTCTGAATAAAGATATCTTGTGTCAATATGTCGAGTACATAACCAATATTCGTATGACCGCTGTTGGTTTACCTTCAAAGTTTGAGACCAAGTCAAACCCGATCCCTTGGATCAACGCTTGGTTAGTATCAGATAACGTACAGGTTGCACCACAAGAAGCAGAAATAAGCTCTTATCTAGTTGGTCAGATTGATTCAGAAGTAGACGCTGCTGACTTTGGCGATTTCGATTTGTAATGGTTGAAAAGCCAATATACCTCATTCAGGTTAATAATATTGAGGAGCCACTGAAATATGTGGCTTCTTCATGTTCAATATTAGAGACTTTAGAAAACGCCAATATCCAAGTGTCTTACCAATGTCGAGAAGGGTTTTGTGGCGCTTGCCGTGCAAAATTGCTAAATGGAAGCACGCAATATTCCAATGAACCATTAGCGTTTGTCCGCGAAGGCGAGATCCTTTTATGTTGCAGTAAACCGCTCAGTGACATCACCATTGAATTGCCAGAGTAATATAATTTACTGCGATTACATTAATTTTGTCACCGGTGTTCGAATGTAGTGTTCGCCATCTGTGACGCTTACCGCATTGGTCTCAAATATTACATCCCAATGCAAGCTTCGAGTCAACATATCGCTAAGCTCATCAATAAATCGCTCAGGAATATTAAATACAGAGAGTGAGTCAATAAATTCAAGCTGTGATTTGCGTGCATCAAACCACTGCTGACCTTCTAGGCAGAAAATAACAACCTTAGGAAATAGTTTTTCATACTTAGTAATTTCAGCTACTTCAAAATTGCCAATAAAAAGTGCAACCTCAACGTCATTATTATCATTAACTATCCAGACATCGGGCCAGTTTTTTCTTTCCTGTTTACACCATTTCACCGGTTTGTTAAACGACAACGCACAGATCCCAATAAGTTTAATAGCAAAGTGTTTACAGCTCTCTTTTGACAACATGGCTGCTGTAAATGCTTCTTCATGATGACTGTGATGAAATAAATCAGCAACTTTAATTCTTGCTTTGAATACAAATGGTTTGTTCATCATGGCATGCCTAGTTATGCGCATCTTCTAACTATAGTACCTATATTAATTTCAACAATAACTAAGTTATAGTATAACGTTATTGATCCACCTAAACTGTAGTGTTATATTATAACTCTATTGCCTAAAGGGCTCACTCGTTCAGTAAATAATCTAACTCGTGGTAAAATAAATATGTTTAAGCAGTCTCTTATCGCCAGCGCGTTATTCTCGTTACTAGGCACTTCTCAGGCCTATGCAGGACAATTAACCGGAAAAGTCGTTGATGCCAACAATCAGCCTCTAAGTAATGCGACCGTTCACCTCCATGGTAAAAGTAAAGCCGTCAAATCTGACAAAAATGGGCAATTTACAATTGAAGTAGACTCTGATGCTCAATTACACATTACAAAACCAAACTATTTAGACAACCGCGTTAATATCACTGAACAACAAGGGTTTGTACGTGTACAACTTGAGCCAACATCAGTTGAGAGTATCGTTGTTTATTCATCGGCATTACACAAAAATAGTATGGAGATGACCTCTCCTGTTAGTGTATTAAGTGGTGATGAATTAAAAAACCGTGCTAAGCCCACACTAGGGGAAACATTAAAAGGTCAACCGGGTATTAACGCCAGTTACTTTGGCCCAGTTAGCTCAAGCCCAATTATTAGAGGCTTAGATGGACCTCGTGTCAAAATCACGCAAAATGGCCTAGACAGCAGCGATGCTTCAAGAGTTGGCCCTGATCACGCAAATACCAATGACTCACTGGCAGCGCAACAAATAGAAGTACTCAGAGGACCTGCAACATTGCTTTACGGTTCTGGTGCTATTGGTGGCGTAGTTAACGTTGTAGATAATCGTATTCCTACAGATGTCATAGATAGCTTGCAAGGTGCTGCGGATTACAGCCATGACACCAATTCGAATACCAACACATTTGCCGTATTACTTGAGTCAGGGTTTGATGGTTTTAATTTCCACTTTGATGGTGTTAAGCGCAAAGGCGGCGATTATGAAACGCCTAATTTTGCACAACCGCACGACGATCATGAGTCACATGATGGACACGAACACGAACACGAACACGAACACGAACACGAACACGAACACGAACACGAACACGAACACGAACACGAACACGAAAGTGAATCACATGAAGTCGAATATGCGAATAAAGTAGATAACACTTTCATCGATTCAGAGCAATTTAACTTTGGTACAAGTTACGTTGGCGATCACCTCACTCTTGGTTTGTCTTACGGCCGTATTGATACTGACTATGGGATCCCTGCACACTCGCATGTTGGCCATGACCACGCTCATGATGACCACGATCACGAAGCGCATGATGATCATGACCACGAAGCACATGATGATCATGAGAGTGAAGAGAGCCATGCAGAAGAATCTGTCTTTGCCCGAGTTAAGCAAGATCGTTGGCAAGGTCTTATCAATTATGCGGTACACAGCGATTGGCTAGAATCAATAGGGTTACGTGTAGGCTACACTGATTATGAACATGCTGAGATCGAACATGGTAATATCGGCACAGTATTTGAAAATGATACTACAGAGCTGCGTTTAACTGCTGAGCACCGCTTGGGTGAGTGGCATGGCACCGTAGGCTATCATTTTTCTGACAGTGATTATTCAGCAAATGGTGAAGAAGCATTTACGCCTTCAACTCAAACTAAAACTCACGCTTTCTATATTCTTGAAGAACGCCGTTTCGGTGATTTTACATTAGAACTTGGTGCAAGAGTCGAAGATTACCAGCTTTCTAGCAAAGGTGATTCATTAGAAGATGACCATGACCATGACCATGACCATGACCATGACCATCATGATAGTGAGATAGAAACTGGATTCATAGCTTATGATCTTGATATGACAAACTTGAGTGTTTCTGTCGGCGGTGTATATGACTATACAGCAGGTAGCAATGTTGCTGTTTCATTATCACGCTCAGAGCGTGCTCCTTTAACAGCCGAGCTACTTTCAAATGGTATTCATATCGCTACAAGCACTTATGAGCTTGGCTTAGGCTATGAACTTGAGGGCGATCATTTACATTTTGAACCACAAGATATTGAACAGGAAACATCAACTAATCTAGATGTTAGTTTCAGAAAGTTTTCTGGTGATTTTGGCTATACGGTTAATTTCTTCTACAACGATATAGAAAACTTCTATTATCAAGCACTGACTGATTACATTTTTACTGCTGAACATGGGCTAGAAATCGCAGATCACGCTCATGATGACGCAATCCCAGTATTTAAATTTGAAAGTAGCGATGCAAAGTTATATGGCCTTGAGTTTGATGCTCACTATAAGCTTAATCGCTTCGCCCGAGTCAAAGTTTTTGGTGATTCAATCACAGCTAAATTAGATAATGACGAATACTTACCTCGTATTCCTAGTAATAAACTAGGTGTGGATTACGAGCACCGTTATGAAAATTTAACGGCAAACTTTACCGTTACTCATTATTTTGACCAAGACAATGTTGCCCGTTATGAGAGCGAAACTAAAGGCTATACTATGGTTGATGTCTCGTTAAATTATGACTTTGAGTTGATGGGCAATGATATGGTTGGTTACCTGAACCTAGACAACCTAACGGATGAATTGGGTTATGTGCATAGCTCATTTATCAAAGAGCAGGCACCATTGCCTGGTCGTAATATTAAGCTTGGGATCAGGGGCTACTTTTAACAGTTCCTTTCTTTTATAGAAACCAAAAAGCTACCTTCTCGGGTAGCTTTTTTATTAGCTAATCACGTGTCTTACTGCTCAATCATTCAAGAATTTGAAACTACTCCCTCACGTTGAGCAAGTATTAACGTATGTTGATTTTATACCAATTTGCTTAATTAACCCGAGATCGGTTTAAGCCATCAGT
>NZ_RCSQ01000041.1:0-4935 GCF_004103255.1 Pseudoalteromonas sp. PS5 | reverse complement strand
AAAAAATACGTTATTCGCACAAAAATCACTCTACCACTGTTGTTTTTGTATGTTTCACATACAAAAAGAGCGCTAAACGCGCTCTATTTTTAATTCCCAGCCAAATTGGGATAGGTAAGCCGCTTCTTGGACAAGCTCTGCTAACATCAAGGGGTGAAGGGATAACCATGGATCAGGCATTTGCATAACCAAAGACTTTTTATCTTTACTACTGGCTTGCACTGTCACCTTGGGTAGCACATCATCTTTTCTGCGCATAGAGAGTAGAACTCCCAAGCGCACTATGACACATAGCAGCTTAGTATACTCAAGATGACAACTTAGCTGCTCAAAATCTTTAGCAACCAGATCGGCTCTATGATTTTTGACTATAGCCACAATAATATCCTTTTGCGCTTTACTGTATCCAGGCATTGAGGTGTTGGCTAAAATATAACCGCTATGTCTATGATACTGCTTATAGTCAATCAACAAGCCTATTTCATGAAGGAATGCGATAGCCTTTGCTAAATGAAGGCAAGCTTGCTCATCGAGCTTCCAGCTCGACGATACTTGAGCAATGATCTCAGATACCACTTCGTAAACGCGCTGCGCCTGCTCGGTGTCAACATGATAACGTTGAGTAAAACCATCTAATGTACGTTGGCAGATATCAACAGCCTGAAAATCAGGGATCATACTATAAAGCACTCCTTCACGAAGCGCCCCACCGGCAAGGCCCATTGATTGAATATCCAATGATTTGAATAGTGCAATCAAAATTGCCAGGCCCGAGACAAAGACCAAGCGACGCTCTTCGATTAACCCTGGCAAGCTAAGCGCCGCAACGGTTTTACATGTAATCGCTTTGAGCTTTACTTCTTCAAGTTTACTGAGAGTCAACTGCTCATTTTCGCCCATAGCAGCGAAAATCTCTTGGATCGCTTGAACAGTACCAGAGGCGCCGATAGCCAGCTCCCAACCTAGTTGCTTATACTCTGCTTGAATTGGTTGTATTACCTGCTTTGCAGCTCGCTCTGCTGCATCAAAGTTTTCTATACTTAATAAGCCGTCACTGAAGTATCTATCAAGGTATGTCACACACCCCATATTCAAGCTTTTGTAAAGTAAAGCATTGAAGCCTTTGCCAATGACAACTTCAGTGCTCGCACCACCGATGTCAATCACCAACTGCTTCCCTTGGCATGCTGAAGTGTGAGCTACACCTTTATAAATAGTTTTAGCTTCTGCTTCACCGCTTATCACATTTACCTGATGGTTAAGGATCTGCTGTGCTTTTTCGATAAAAACATTAGCGTTAACAGCTAAACGCAGCGTCGCTGTCGCGACAATACTCACATTTTTTGTTGGGATGTCCTGTAAACGCTCTGCAAATAGGGCTAGACATTCCCACCCTCTTTGCATTGCTTCCAACGATAATTCATTTTGGTCATTCAGCCCTGATGCCAGCCGTACTTTCCTTTTCACACGACCGATCGTATGGATACCGCCCGCCATATGCTTTGCTATCAACATATGAAAGCTGTTAGAGCCTAAGTCTATTACAGCGTAAATATCTTCCTTCGAAGCAGTCTTTGCCACTTTTAAAACCTCAATAAATCGCTTTAAGCGCTTACTACTTTACCGTCCAAGTTTACTTGGCTTGTGGCTTTCTATAGCCACCATTTCGGCGACCACCACGTTGTTTATTACCATTGTTGCCGTGCCCTGAGTGGCGGCGTTTATTTACTTGCGGAGCTCGTAAATCGCTCAATAATGCTGTTTTGTCATAATGAGACACAGGAATTGCATGCTCTATGTATTCTTCTATCTCATGTAAGTTGTACGCATACTGCTCACAGGCGAAGCTGATAGCATGACCAGATGCACCTGCTCGACCCGTCCGACCGATACGGTGTACATAGTCTTCTCTATCATCTGGCAAGTCAAAATTGAAAACATGACTAACCTCTGGAATATGTAATCCACGAGCAGCAACATCCGTTGCAACTAAAAGATCAACATCACCACGTGTAAATTGCGCAAGGATTGACTGACGTTTCTTTTGATTTACATCACCGGTCAACAAACCCGCTCGATGACCATCTGCTTTTAGCCATTCATATACGTTTTCGCAGCTGTGTTTAGTATTAGCAAAAATAATCGCTTTCTCTGGCCACTCTTCCTCAATCAGGGTAAGTAGTAAAGGTATTTTGTCCTCAGTTGAAGGATGGAATAACTCTTCTTGAATACGTTTACCCGTTTTGACATCCGGTTCAATTTGTACATGGATGGGATTTGTCATGTGCTCGAATGCCAACTCTTGCACTCGATATGACAGGGTTGCTGAAAATAGTAGGTTTAATCGCTCTTCACGACCTGGCATGCGATTGAACAAATAACGAATGTCTTTAATAAAGCCCAAATCAAACATTCGGTCTGCTTCATCGAGCACAACCACTTCGATATCATTGAGGTTATAAGCACCTTGCTTATAAAAATCGATCAAACGCCCTGTTGTTCCAATTAATATATCCGCGCCTTTTTCCAATTGCCCCCGTTGTTTTTCATAATCTTCGCCACCATATACAAGAGCGAGTTTAAGATTACAACGTGGCGCAATGACTTGCGCGTCCTTGTGTATTTGAATAGCCAACTCTCGTGTTGGTGCCATAATAATTGCACGAGGTTGCGTTTTTTTATCCTTCTTGGTCTGCAATAAGCGATGACAGGTCGCGGTCAAAAACGCAAGGGTTTTGCCCGTACCAGTTTGTGCTTGGCCTGCTATATCGCGGCCTTCACAGATGTAAGGTATACACTTTGCTTGGATTGGCGTACAAAATTCGAAGCCATTTTCCTGCAAACCGGCGACCACTTCCGGTGCTAAAGCAAAGTCATTGAATTTTTTATTGGTCAAATGTGTCTTAGTCATAGCAATAAAGCATAACGTTTAAACTTGCAATAAGAAACAAGAGTGTTTAAATACGCATTAAATATTTCGCCTAATTCTAACGGAGAGCGTAATGAGCGACAAAATTATCCAACTAACTGATGACAGCTTTGAGGCTGACGTAATCAAATCTGATAAACCTGTACTGGTAGATTTCTGGGCTGAATGGTGTGGTCCTTGTAAGATGATTGCGCCTATCCTTGATGAAGTTGCAGAGTCACATGGCGACCGTGTAGCGATTGGTAAACTAAACATCGATCAAAACGGTACGACTCCACCTAAGTTTGGTATTCGTGGTATTCCAACGTTATTACTATTCAAAGATGGTGCGGTGGCTGCAACTAAAGTTGGTGCTCTATCTAAGACTCAACTTATTGAGTTCCTAGAAAACAACCTATAATTCAGGTTGTTAGACATTCTGCGGCGTAACTGCCGCAGTTGTCAGCCTGATCTGTATCATTTTAAATAGAATAAAATTTGTATAAACACTGGACGACCCGACGCCTAGCTGCTAACTTATAAAGCCACAAACCTTTAAGCTTTATCAAATCAACCTCTCTCGTAAAACTAACGAGAATGACAACTGTAATAAAGAACCCACCAATATGCATTTACGCGAATTAAAAGACAAGTCAATCAATGAACTTGTAAAACTTGCTGAGTCCATGGGACTTGAAAACGTAGCTCGTTTAAGAAAACAAGATATTATCTTTGCTATTTTGAAAGCGCACGCGAAAAGCGGCGAAAATATATACGGCGGCGGTGTTTTAGAAATTTTACAAGATGGCTTCGGCTTTTTACGTTCTTCAGAAGCATCTTACCTAGCTGGCCCTGATGATATTTATGTTTCTCCAAGCCAGATTAGACGTTTCAGCCTGCGTACCGGTGACACCATCAGTGGTTTAATCAGACCACCAAAAGATGGCGAAAGATATTTTGCATTATTGAAAGTTAATGAAGTTAACTTCGATAAGCCTGAAAACTCTCGTACTAAGATCCTGTTCGAAAACCTAACCCCTATCCATGCCAACGAGCGTATGGTGATGGAAAGAGGTAATGGTAGTACAGAAGACATTACCGCTCGAGTACTTGACCTTGCGTCTCCAATCGGTAAAGGCCAGCGCGCACTTATCGTTGCTCCACCGAAAGCGGGTAAGACAATGTTGCTACAAAACATTGCACAGTCAATCACATACAACAATCCAGATGCGACATTAATGGTACTGCTCATTGATGAGCGTCCAGAAGAAGTTACTGAGATGCAGCGTCTTGTTCAAGGTGAAGTTATTGCCTCTACCTTCGATGAGCCTGCTAACCGTCACGTTCAAGTAGCAGAAATGGTAATCGAAAAAGCAAAACGCTTAGTCGAGCATAAAAAAGATGTCATCATCCTGCTGGATTCAATTACTCGCCTAGCCCGCGCGTACAACACTGTTATCCCTTCATCAGGTAAAGTATTAACTGGTGGTGTTGATGCCAATGCTCTACACAAACCTAAGCGTTTCTTTGGTGCTGCGCGTAATGTTGAGGAAGGCGGTAGCTTAACCATCATCGCAACAGCGCTTATCGATACCGGCTCTAAGATGGATGAAGTTATCTACGAAGAGTTTAAAGGTACAGGTAACATGGAACTACACTTAAACCGTAAGATTGCGGAAAAGCGTGTATTCCCAGCTATCGACTTCAACCGCTCTGGTACTCGTCGTGAAGAGTTGCTGACGAAAACTGATGAGCTTCAAAAAATGTGGATCTTGCGTAAGATTGTGCATGAAATGAGCGAGATCGATGCCATGGAATTCCTTATTGATAAACTTTCCATGAGCAAAACAAACGATGAGTTTTTTGACTCAATGCGTCGTAAGTAAGTAGACTCGTAGTCTTGTTTTTGAAAAGCCAGCTTATGCTGGCTTTTTACGTTTCTGGTTCGCCAACTTCCTGTTTTTGTTCTATACCTACCACATGCTATAAAAATTTATCGGCGTGACTATACCAATTTGACTTAATAC